>CALGCG010000089.1 GCA_937884485.1 uncultured Bacteroidales bacterium | reverse complement strand
GAGGGTACGGCTTCGGTGCCTTTGCGGTGCGGCGGAGGGGTGGTGCGGGAGGGGGCCGGCCATGCGCCGTGGCGGCACCGCGGCCGACGGGAGGGGAGTGAGGGCCGCAGGAGGCAAATTAAGGGATTTTAACAAAGTTTTGTTATAAAGTGTGAAAAAGATTGTGTATCTTTGCAGAACGATTAAGGATGGCCCAAGGTGGGCTATCCATTGGAGCACAATAATATAAAGAAATGATAGGAGTGATTGGAAGTGGCTCGTGGGCCACTGCAATTGTCAAAATACTGCTGGAGCAGGCCGACAGGAGGGTGAACTGGTGGGTAAGGAACGAAGAATCGCGCAAGGGTCTGCTGCGCGACGGGCACAATCCCGTGCACCTGCCTGATGTGGCGCTGGACACCAGCCGCCTGGACATCAGCGACGACCTGGCGGAGGTGGTGAGCAAGAGCGAATACCTCTTCCTCGTCACGCCGTCGGCCTTCATAGCCAACGTGCTGGAGCAGCTGCCGAAGTCGGCCTACAAGGGCAAGAAGTTCGTCTCGGCCATCAAGGGCATCATTCCCGAGAGGAGAATCTCGGTGTCCGTGTATCTGGAAAGCATAGTGAAAGTCAAGCGCAACGACATCTGCGTCATCAGCGGGCCCACGCACGCCGAAGAGGCGGGGCACGGCAAACCGACGTTCCTCACCATGGCGTCGAACAGTCCGACGCTGGCCATCGAGGTGGAGCAGATGATGCGCTGCCCCTACCTGCACACGACCCACACGACGGACATCCTGGCCGTGGAGCGCGTGGGGCTGCTGAAGAATGTCTACGCCATCGGCGCCGGCATGTGCCAGGGGCTGGGCTACGGCGACAACCTCAACGCCGTGATGGTCAGCGCCGCCATGCGCGAGCTGAGCCGCCTGATACAGGTCTTCCCCTCGGTGAACCGCAACATTGCCGACAACTGCTACCTGGGCGACCTGATGGTGACCTGCTGGTCGAAGCACAGCCGCAACCGCCGCCTGGGCGAGGAGCTTGCCCGCGGGGGCGAGGTGGACGCCATCTTCGAGAAGATGGGCACCGTGGCCGAGGGCTACTACTCGGCCAAGAATTTCCACGAGCTGGGCATGATGATAGGCCGCTGCGACGAGATGCCCATCGTCGAGGCCGTCTACCGCGTGCTCTACGAGGGCGCCGACCCCAAGACGGAGATCGACGACCTGATTGAAAACGTCTTTTAAAACCCCAAAACGATTCCGGTAAAGATAAAGGAATGGATACCAATACATTCGACGACATACGACCCTACAACGACGCTGAGTTGCGCGAGGCGCTGAAGCGCATCGCGCAGTGGGAGCTGATTCCCCAGATACTGAAATTCATCTACCCGCAGACGCCGGTGGAGGAGTCGATGCAGAAACTGCGCAATGTGCAGAGCATCAAAGAGCTGCAGACGACCTTCATGTACGACGCCATCTGCCAGATAGTGAAAAACACCTGCCAGGGATTTTCGCATTCGGGCTTCGACTACATACGCAAAGGCAAACCCTGCCTCTTCATCTCGAACCACCGCGACATCACGCTCGACGCCTTCCTGCTGCAGATGCTGCTCATCGAGCGCAAGCACGAGACGTCGTACATCGTCTTCGGCAACAACCTGATGGAGACGCCGCTGCTGCGCGACCTTTTCCTGAGCAACCACCTGATACAGATGGAGCGCGGGGGCGGCAACCCGCGGGCTTTCTACCGCAGCCTGCAGCACCTGTCGCAGTATCTGCACCACCTCATCGTGGAGCAGAAGCAGACGGTGTGGATAGCGCAGAAGAACGGGCGCAGCAAGGACGGCGTGGACTCCACGGCCCCGGCCATCATCAAGATGCTCACCCTGGGCAGCGACGGGCCTGCCGAGCAGACCCTCGCCGAGCTGAACATCGTCCCGGTGGCGGTGTCGTACGAGTGGGACCCCTGCGACCTGATGAAAACCAACGAGCTCTACCACCGCGCCCACGACGGCTACCACAAGGTGGAGGGCGAGGACACCAACAGCGTCACCACGGGCATCATAGGCCCCAAGGGGCATGTGCACCTGGCCATAGGCAAGCCGCTGAGCAGCAGCGAGGTGCAAAGCCAGGGCGACTTGGCGGAGCACGTGGCCTCGGTGCTGGACAGGCGCATACAGAAGCTCTACAAGCTCATGCCCACCAACTACCTGGCCTACGACCTGCTGACGGGCACCAGCCAGCACCGGCAGCACTACTCCGCCGAGGTGAAGAACCAGTTCCTGCAGCGCATGAACAAGCTTCCCAACAGCGAGAGCCAGCGCATCTTCATGGAGATGTACGCCAACCCCGTGATTTCGGCGCGGCAGTAGGAGGGGCAATCACACTTTTTCGTAGAAACGGGGCTCGAAGTTGAGCAGATAGACCCTGTCGGTGGCTCGCGTGAAAGCGGTGTAGAGCCAGCGCAGGTATTCGCGGTCGAGCAGCATGTCGGGCGGCAGGAACCCCTGGTCGATGATGACGGTGCGCCACTGTCCGCCCTGTGTCTTGTGGCAGGTGAGGGCGTAGGCGAACTTGACCTGCAGGGCGTTGAAATAAGGATTGGCGCGGAGCTCGCGCAGGCGGTCGGCCTTGGTGGGGAGGTCGGCGTAGTCTTCCATCACGTTGTTGAAGAGGAGGTTGGACTCGTCGGCGGTGAGCGAGGGCGACTCGGAGTAGAGCGTGGAGAGGAGGAGCTTGCAGTCGCGGGGTTCCTCGTCGGGGTAGTCGACGAAGCGCACCGTGGCGTCGGCGAAGCGGAAGCCGTAGAGTTCCTGCACATGGCGCACGCTGAGCACCTCGACGATGTCGCCGTTGGCGATGAAGCCTATGGTGCTCTCCTCGTCGAGCCAGAAATAGTTGTTCTTCACCACCATGAGGTAGTCGCCGGCGTTGACCTCCTCCTCGCGGAAGAGGACGGTGTTGCGGACGCCCTGGTTGAAGAGGTTGGCGCGCTTGTTGGAGCGGCAGATGACGACGACCTGGTCGAGGGCGAAGTCGCCGTATTCGCGGTAGAGCGTCTCCATGAGGTCTTCGCCGGCGAGGCGTATGACGTCGGCGCCGTTGGGGCTGAAGAGCGGCATGGCGGCCTCGTCGCCGCCGGCGAGGGCGGTGATCTGGGAGCGCAGGGCCGTGGCGCCGGCAAGGATGCCGGAGAGCTGCTTCTGGCGCACCACCTCGGTGAGCTCGGCGCTGATGACATGGAGCGAGAAGGCGGCGGCGAGGTAGCGCTCGTCGAGGGCCGGGCTCTCGCTCTGCCCCACGGGGGGCAGCTGGGCGCTGTCGCCGATGAGCATCAGGCGGCAGTGGTTGCCGTCGTAGACGTAGTCGATGAGGTCCTCCAGGAGGCTCTGGCGCGTGGAGGTGGGCTCGAGGCCTATCATCGACGCCTCGTCGACGATGAAGAGCGTGTAGGAATGCTTGTTGACGGCGCGCACCGTGCGCACGGCGCCGGAGGCGTCGGTGACGGTCATGTAGATTTTCTTGTGGATGGTGTAGGCCGGACGGTTGGCATAGGACGAGATGACCTTGGCGGCACGGCCCGTAGGGGCGAGGAGCAGGGAACTGACGCGGAGGGACGGGAGCGTCTGGATGAGGGCCGAGATGAGCGAGGTCTTGCCCGTTCCGGCGTAGCCGCACAAGAGGAAGGCGGAGCGGGGGTCGCCGTCGTAGAGGAAGCGCGCCATGGAGGCACAAGCGTCCCACTGTCCGCCCGTGGGATGGTGCGGAAAGTGGGACAATATGAGCTTCTGGACAGCCGGCTCGAAGCCTGAGGCAGCCACGGCTTTTTACTGCTGGTCAGCCTCGGGGGCGGGCGTGGCGGCCACGGGCACGGCAGAGGCTGCGGGAGCCTGCTGGATGGGGCTATAGTCGGCCACCTTCACTTCGGACTGGAGCGGGTCGGCGGCCTGGCCGCGATGGATGCTGATGGTTGCCACAAGGCTGAGGGCCACGAGGATACCGGCAAGCCACCAGGTGGCTTTCTCGAGGAAGTCGGCAGTCTGGCGCACACCCATCACCTGGGTGGGAGCAGAAAAATTGGCAGCAAGGCCGCCGCCTTTGGAGTTCTGCACAAGCACAACCAATGCAAGCAAAACGCAAACAATGATAATCAGGATTACGATGATGTTATACAGCATAGTTATTAAATTTATTTACTATTTATTATTGTTGTCAGTCTCTGAATTCGGGGTGCAAAAATACTACTTTTTTCGGGATTACGGGCCAATAAATTCTTATAAATTGCCAAAGCCTTGTCGTAGCGGCCCTGGTTTTCAAGTATAACTGCAAGAGTTTCAGTGCCAAGAGAGACATCGGGCGACAAACTTTTTTTGTCGTTGAAATCGTGCCGTCCGGCGTCGGGGGTGTCCTGATTTCCCTCTTCCGAGGGGTCGACCTGGAGAAAATTCGACAGAATTACGCTCTTGGGAGCGGTCTTGAAGGAGACCTCCTGGAAGGTGTTGATCTCGCTGAGGATGTCGAAGGAGGGGTCGTCGGAAGCGGGAGCTGCGGCGGCAGAGGCCTTGTCGAGCAAACCGTCGAGTGCGGCGGGATTGCAGACCGACAGCATGGCGGCGCGCCGTTCCTCGGGGGTGTCGAAGCCGAAGGCATGGTCGGCCAGCAGGGCCAGCGTGCGCACCAACGAAGAGTGCGGGTACTTGGCCAATTGGGCTTTCAGCCACCCACGGTCCTGAGAGGTGAAACGGCTGGGATCCGATAGCATCTCGATAAACTGTTTCTTGTCCATATTCGCCAACTGCGTTTTTTGTTACTTTATCTGTTCAAAATTTTTCTCATTTAACAACTTTTCACATTGAAAAATGGATTTGCAAATGTACAAATTTTTTTTCAAACAGAAAAAAAGAATTTATTTTTCGCTTTTTTAATACTGATAAACAATAGATTACACGAACAAAAGATTCCTTGGGAAGAAATTTTTATCAACAATTCAAAAAAAATGTGTACTTTTGCAAACTCAATTTTGACGAAAAAAGAAACAAAAAATATAGCAGAAAGATGAAAAGAACATTCCAACCGTCACTTAGAAAAAGAGCAAACAAGCACGGTTTCCGCAAGAGAATGTCTACCGCCAACGGTAGAAAAGTGCTGGCCGCACGTCGTAGAAAAGGCAGAAAGAGACTGACCGTTTCCGACGAACGATAAGCAAGACCTCCATATACCATGGAGACTTGTACGTCGTTGCAAAGAGAAAAGAAGTATTGAGGATACTTCTTTTTTTGTTTATAGAAACCAGAAAGAATCAAAAAACCTATGGGAAGAAGAAACCGAGAGTTGCCATTGCTGGAGCAGGTGACCATCGCCGACGCCGGCGCCGAAGGCATGGCTGTGGCCAAAGTCGACGGCCTGGTGGTGTTTGTGCCCTTCGTGGTGCCGGGCGACATTGTAGACATACAGCTCCACAAGAAGAAAAAGAACTATGCAGAGGGGCGGGCGGTGAAGTTCCACCGCTACTCCGACCTCCGTGTCGATGCCCGCTGCCCCCACTATGGCGTGTGCGGAGGATGCAAATGGCAGACCCTCCGGTACGAATCCCAGCTTGAGGCCAAGCAGCGCCAGGTGCGCGACAACCTGGAGCGGCTGGGCAACGTCGACTGCTCAGGCATGCGCCCCATTTGCGGTTCGGAGAACATCTACTATTACCGCAACAAACTCGAGTTCACCTTCTCCACCAAAGCCTGGCGCACGGCGGAAGAGCTGGCCTCCGGCGACACTCCGCAGCCATCCCCCGGAGCGCTGGGGTTCCACATCCCCCAGCTCTTCGACAAGGTGCTCAACATCGAGCACTGCGCCCTGCAGCAGGACCCGAGCAACGACATTCGCATGGCCGTGCGACGCTATGCCGAAGCCAACCACCTTGACTACTACGACATTCGCAACCACACAGGATTCCTGCGCAACCTTGTCATCCGCAACACCTCCACGGGCCAATGGATGGTTATCGTCATTGTTGCCGAGGACAACCCTACCCTTCTCTTCCCCCTGCTCGACATGCTGGCCTCGCAATTCCCGCAAATCACCTCGCTACAATATATTGTAAACACCAAATTAAACGACTCTTACAGCGACCAGACCGTTGTTACCTACCGTGGCAGCGACCATATAGAAGAGCACATGCAAGGCTACCAGGGCGGCAAGGAGCTGAAATTCATCATCAACCCCAAATCCTTCTACCAAACCAATTCGGCTCAGGCGCAGCGCCTCTACAGCTATGTGGCGGAGCTGGCCGAACTCCGTCCCGAAGACACCCTCTACGACCTCTATACCGGCACGGGCACCATTGCCCTTTTCCTGGCTGACAAATGCCGACAAGTGGTTGGTATTGAATACGTAGAGGAAGCCATTGCCGACGCCAAATGCAATGCCCGACTCAACGGGTTCGACAATACACGCTTCTATGCTGGCGACATGGCGCAGGTCCTCACCGAGGAGTTCATCGCCGCCAACGGACGGCCCGACGTCGTCGTCACCGACCCTCCGCGTGCCGGTATGCACGAGAAGGTTGTTGCCCAACTGCTGGCCACAGCCCCGCGCAAGATTGTCTATGTCAGCTGCAACCCCGCCACCCAGGCGCGCGACCTGCAGATGCTGGCCGAGCGCTACGAGGTGCGACGGATACAGCCCGTCGACATGTTCCCCCACACACAACACGTTGAAAACATTGCCGAATTAGTGTTAAAATCTTAAAAAAAGACAGTTTTTTCAACAAAAATATGTTCATTCCGAAAAAAAGTGTTATCTTTGCATGTTGTTCTTGACGGCAAAGAAAACGCCTCCGTCGGTGCAACAAACTAAACAACAAACAATTGAATAAAACAAATTAGGAATAATAATAAATAAAAAATACACACTAACAAGATGAAAAAAGTATTATTGAGTCTGTTATTGGCTATTGCATGCATGCCTATGGCTATTGGCCAGAACAAAGCCGGCAATTTGGTAATCACCGACACTACCGTCTGCGGTAAATTCCAGTGGATAAATGGTACTGTCTACACACACGACACTGTCGCCATCTACACCCAGGACAGCACCACTTACATCCTCAACCTTTCCATGCTGCCCTCCAACTACGACACTGCAACAGCCCATCCTGTCAGCGGCATTTGCTCTGCCACGTGGAACAACAAGGTATTCAAGACCCCGGGCAACTACTTTGACACCCTCACGGCCACCAATGGCTGCGACAGCATCATCAAAATCGCGGTCACTCTCGGCGGCACCGAGGCTTTCAACAAGACCATCACCGAGTGCGGCTCCTACACCGCTCCCTGGGGCCAGGTCTACACCGCAAGTGTCAACCTGACCAATGACACCATCCACGCCACTTATTGTGACTATAGTGTCAACCTCAACCTCACCATCAACGCCAATGTCATCATGCCCTTGGAGCAGGTTGAGGCAGGCTGCAGCTACACCTGGAACAACACCGTCATCACAGACAATGACATACATACCGACACCCTTACCTCTGCCCAGGGCTGCGACAGTATCATCAGCCTTCAGGTCACTGCTTTCTCGGGTGAGAGACACGACACCATCGATGTCGTTGCCTGCGACAAGTACATCTTCAACGGCGACACCCTCACCACCAGCGGTATACAGGTTGAAACCGACACCACCGAAGGTTGCATCAACTACACCCATATCAACCTCACCATCATAAACAGCTTCACCGACACCGCCAACGTGGTTGTCCGCGACACCACCGGCGGCTGCCGCATCAACTGGTTCGGCACCAACTATTCTTTTGCCGACACCAACAGGACCCTGCTGCACTACACCAAGACCACCGTCGGCAACTGCGACAGCCTTGTGGCCCTTCGCATCACCAGCTTCTCCGGCATCCAGCACGACACCACCTATGTCGAGAACTGCGGCAAGTACACCTGGTCTGTCAACCGTACAGCCTACTATACCGACACAATCGCACACGTCGTTGACTCCAGCTCCGCCACGTGCGTTGAGAACAAATACCTCAACCTCCATATCGTCGACGAATACAAGACCCACACCGCTTCGGCATGCGAGAAATACATTTTCCGCTTCGACAACCGTGCCGGTGAAGTCGGCAGCAAGGACACCGCCTCCTTCATCGCCAGTGGCGTCTACACCACTGACCGCAATGGCCTTGAGCTCTACTCCACTCACTTCTCTACTCGCTGCGTCACCCACCACACCCTGAACCTCACCATCGCCGAGGTGCGCAACGGAGTCAACCCCAATCCTCGCTACGACACCGTCTGCGACAAGTACACCATCTCCTTCAACGGTAGCCGCTACGAATTCACCGAGAGCACCGATTCCCTCCTTGTCTCCAAGATCCACGAGGACGTCAACCTCTGCTACGACACTTCCATGATGGTCCACATTGTCGTCAACCACAAGTCCTATGCCGACAGCCACGACACCGTTTGCGACAGCTACTACTGGCCCTTCACCCAGCAGACCTACACCGCCTCCACCGTGCAGACCTACGTGCTTCCCGGCACGCGCAACAGCGTCGGATGCGACTCCGTTGGACGCCTGTACCTCACCGTCAACCACACCCCCGTGGTTTCCATCGAAGGCAACTGGCACCTCCATCCTTCCACCGGCAACGTTGCCCACCTCACCATCGTTGACAACCCTGCCGACAACAACACCTACAAGTGGTTCAAGAACAACGAGACCACGCCCTTCAGCACCGAGAAAACCATCTCCGAGACCGTCTCCGAAAACACCGACATCCACCTCGAGACCACCAGCGACAAGGGCTGCACAGCCAACAACTGGATCACCATCACCTACACTGTGGGTATCGACGAAGCCGACGACATCAATGTCAACCTCTACCCCAACCCTGCCAGCCGCTACCTCAATGTTGAGAGCAGCGAAGGCATCAGCGAGGTCATTGTCTACAACGCCATCGGCCAGCAGGTCATCCGCCGCGACGTCAACGCCACGGCCACACAGCTCGACCTCGGCGCCCTCGCCGTCGGCAACTACACCCTCCAGATTCGTTCCCTCAACGGCGAACAGACCACACGCAAATTCATTGTCAACAAATAATGAATACATATCTTAAAGACAAAAGCGTTCGGCACCTCCGTGCCGGACGCTTTTTGATAACGTTAGCCTCCGCCGTGCTGCTCCTCGGAGCCTGCCAACGGCAGCAGCCCATACGCCTCAACGGCGAAGCCCAGGGCACCTACTACAGCATCCAGTACCTCGACCCCCGGCAGCGTAACCTCCAGCCGCAGATAGACTCCCTGCTCCACGCTTTCGACCTCTCGGCCTCACTGTGGGTCGACTCGTCATTGCTGCGACGCATCAACGCCGGCCAGACCGACACGCTCGACGACATACTCCTCTTCCTCCTGCAGAACTCCCTGCGCACCATGGAATATACCGACACCGCCTTCGACATACGTGTCGGCCGCCTGGTGCAGGCCTGGGGCTTCAGCTTCAAGGAGCGCAGCGAGCCCGACAGCGCCACCCTCGCCGCGATGCTGCGCACTGCCCACAGCGGCATAGGCTACACCGGCAACCGCCTCCTGCGCGACGACCCAAATACCGAGCTTGACTTCAATGCAATCGCCCAAGGCTATGCCTCCGACCTCGTGGCACGACTGCTCGACGACCACAATATCACCAGCTACCTTGTCGACATCGGCGGCGAGGTGGTCTCCCGCGGCCTCAAAGCCGACGGCACCCCCTGGAAGGTGGGCATCGAACGCCCTGCATCCGACCGCTACAGCGAGCCCGAAGTGCAGACCGCCATAGCGCTCACCGACGCCTCTGTGGTCACCTCCGGCAGCTACCGCAAATACTACGAGCGCGACGGCGTGCGCTACTCCCACACCATCGACCCCGCCACCGGACGCCCTGTGCGCCATTCGCTGCTCAGCGTCTCCGTCGTCGAAAGCGACGGCTGGCTGGCCGACGCCATGGCCACAGCCTACATGGTCATGGGACTCGACAGCGCCCGGTGCTTCATCGCCGCCCATCCCGGCGGCCCCGGAACCGATGCCGTGTACTTCATCTATGACTCCTGCGGCACACTCAAGGAATACGGAACAAAAGGATTTATGGACAGAATAATCAAAGGAACAAAATGAAATCAATGACAGGCTATGCCAAGGTGCAGTCCACCTTCGGCGACAAGAAAGTAAACATAGAAATCAAGACCCTCAACAGCAAACAGCTCGACCTCATCGTCAAGGTCCCCGCCGCCTACCGCTCCCACGAGCTGGACATCCGCGCCATGCTCGGCGCCCTGGAGCGCGGCAAGGTGGAGTGCATCCTCAGCGAGGAGACCTCGGCCGCCAATGCCGCCGGCTTCAACCGCGACCTGCTGACGGCACGCTACGAAGCCCTCCTCGGCGCCGCCGGCGACCTCTTCACCGTCCAGCCCGAGACCCGCGGCAGACTCTTCACCACCGTGGCCGCCATGAGCGACATCTGGAACAGCACCGCCGGCGACGATGTCAGCGACGAGCAATGGCAGCAGACCGCCGCCGACCTCCAGCGCGCCATCGACCTCTGCGACCAGTTCCGCACACACGAAGGCAGCGTGCTCGAAGTGGACTTCCACAAGCATGTAGACCTCATCGAAGCCAAGCTGAACGAGATCCCCGCCCTCGAAGGCGAACGCATAGACACCGCCAAGGAGCGCATCAAACGCTACCTCGCCGAAGCCGCCGTCGAGGTGGACCCCAACCGATTCGAACAGGAACTCATCTACTATCTGGAAAAACTCGACATCACCGAAGAGAAAGTGCGCCTGCAGAAACACATCGACTACTTCCGCCAGACCATGGCCAACGAGCCCTCCTGCGGCAAAAAGCTGGGCTTCGTAGCCCAAGAGATGGGCCGCGAAATCAACACCACCGGCTCCAAAGCCAACCATGTGGGCATACAGAAGCTCGTGGTGGAGATGAAAGACGAACTGGAGAAAATCAAAGAACAGCTGGGGAACGTGCTGTAAAGGCGTAGAGCTGTAGAGTGGTAGAGACGTAGAGTTATAGAGGTGTAAAGGCGTAAAGACGTAAAGCCATAATAACTCTTCCAGACGCTGGATGTGCTCCTGCTGGATATACCCCACACTTTCGTGTGGGGTTTTTGATAGGATACCTCTTCGAAACAGTATATAGCCTAAAATACCTCTACCGCTCTACCGCTCTACATCTTTACAACTCTACGCCTCTACAACTCTACGCCTCTAAAGCAAAAAAAGCCGCCCGAATGGGCGGCTTTTTTTGTATCCACTTAACAAACCTTACTTGATGATGAGTTTCTCGATCTTGCTGAAGGTGTTGTTGGTGATGCGGACGAAGTAGGCACCAGCGGGCATGTTGCTCACGTTGATGGTGTTCTCGGCCTCGGCATTGAGGGAAGCGTTGTAGACAACGCGGCCGCTCATGTCGATGATGCTGCAGTCAACCATGCCAGCGACACCGGAGATGTTCAGCTTGACAGTGGAGGTAGCAGGATTGGGATAGAGACCGAGAGCGGCTTCGGGAGCGGCGGGGTCGATACCGACGGGGATGAAATCCTCGTAGTGGTAGGTGGCGGTGATGACATAGCTGTCGCTGCCATTCCACTCAGCCTCGATTTCGTCGAAGCCGATAGCATAGTAGTCGCGGTTGAGAAGGACATTGCCCTCGGCATCCTCGACGTTGTCGCCATTGGCATAACGGACCAGGTAGGGACCATCGGGCACATCGCCCTCTTCAATAACCTCAAGCTGCTGACCGTTCACAAAGACCGCGTCGATCACAGTGTGCTCATTGCCACCGCTGACGACGACGCTGTAGTTGTAACCCACGGCCACATCGGCGGAAGAGCCGCAGAGGTCATCGCTACCGAAAGCAAGGGCGAGGGCGGTGGAATCGGTGGAGTTGGTCTCGCAGTCGCCATAGATGGTGACGGTGGGGATTTCCTCGGCGGGGCCGACAATGGCGCGGATCATAGGATACTCGTCAATGTTGGCGGCGTTGAAACGGCCACTGGTGGTGTTCTGGGGGTCGAACACATAGACATCGTAGCTGGAGATGGGGAAGTTCTGCAGGTTGTAGGGCTTGGTCTCGTCGCTGTAGCTGTAGTAAGCATAGGTGGTATCGTTGAGGAGGTAGCGGTCGGACTGGGAGGCCACGTGGAAGCGGGCGTCGTTCTGCAGACGATAACCGATATGGTAACCAGTGTTGGGCTCAAGAGCGGGCTGGTTGGGCAGGAAGATGTTGATGGCGCTGTGGCTGGCGACGCCGTTGGCGGCGGGCAGGGCATAGCCGGTGGAGGGCAGGTTGGAGAGGTCGGACTCGGTGATGGAGGTGTAGACACCGTCAAGACCGGTCTGGACGCTGGGGAAGCTGAGGCCGTCCTCGGAGTAGACGTCTTTCAGAACCAGGGGCTCGATGGCGTTGACGCCGGTGCTGTTGTTACCGTCGGTGGCGGGAACGAGCTCGATGCCTTTGAGGACCCAGCCTTCGGGGATGTCGTTACCGGTGACGTAGCTCACGAGGATCGTGTAGCCAGCGGTGGTGGTGTGCTCATCCTCGTCGTCGTTGGTGATGTAACCGGTGGGAGTGAAGCAGTATTCAAAAGAGGAACCCGAGGGGACGAAGCCGTTGTCGCGAGCCCAACGATAGCCGGAGAGACCATTGTCCTGGCCGGGGAAGACGGCGACGTTGGAGGAGACGGTGTAGAGCATCGAGTCGATGCGGGTGCTCAGAGTGCTGCCGTTGGCGGTAATCTTATAGAGGTTGGCACCGGGGGTGGTGGTGGGCAGCGAACGGCCCTGGTAGCCACCATTGAGGGTACCGGTGGCGTTGCCGTAGTTGGGGCTGTCGCCAAACCAGGTGAGGTAGTAAGGATCGGTGTAGAGGCGACCGTTGGTGACGGTGGGGTCGAAGCCACGCTCATCGATGGCGAGCACATAGTCGGCCATCACATCGCCAGCGGGGATGCTGATGGGGTCGGTGGTGAGCACATTGGTGAGGGTGCCGTTGAAGGGACCGGCCTCGAGGGTCAGAGTGGCATTGTTAATGGCGGAGGCGTTGGTGTTGCGCACCTGGGTACCATAGGCCATGGGGATGGTCATGCCCTGAGGCATCATGCCGTAGAAACCGTCGATGGGGGAGGCGAAGGTGAACTGCCAGGAGGCGCTGCGGTTGTCGACAATGATAGCGACATTGTCGATCATCCAACCGTAGCCGTAGGGCAGGGTGATGACGCCGTTACGGTCGCGGCTGTGATCGGGGGCGTTCAGGCGGAAGCGGATGTGGATGTCGGCCTGGGAGGCGAGCTCGTTGGGCATGACAAAGCGGGGCTTGATGGCACCGAAGTTGTTGACACCGCAGTCGATACCGGTCACGTTGACCTCGCGGGTGTGCCACTGACCGTTGATCTCATAGTCGATGAAGCAGCGATCGTAGTATTTACGATAGAGCTGGGTGAGAGCGACATAGACCAGCTTGCCCACGTCCTCGGTGGAACGGGTGTAGGTGGGAAGAGCCATGTAGGCATTGATACGGCCCAGACCGTCCTGGTCATAGTTGAAGCAGGCGAAACCGTCGTCGGCCCAACCCGGGTCGGACGCATTGATGGAGTCGCTGAAGACATACATAGCATTGCCAAGGCCAAGGTGGAAGGCGCTGTAGACAGTGTTGTAGGTGTTCTTGAAGGTGGTGGTGTCGGCGAAGCGCTTCCACTCGCACCACTGGTAGGCGTTGATATCAACAGCGTGGGCGTTGATGCTGCCGACGACGGTATCCTGGATACGGTCGGTGGCGGCGACGAAGCCCGTCGTGATGTTACCCCACTCGGCGGCGGTGAAACGGTAGGTCTGCAAGGTGTCGAAAGTGGCATCCTTTGCAAAGATGGAAGCCTTGTAGTCAACGGGCGCTTTGGCGTTGAGCTCGGCAAAACTGATTGTAGGTTGTTTCGCGCGCGGGAAGGACTCGCGGGTAAACGGGTTCTGAGCAATGGCCATGCTGCTGCACATTGCCAAACCTAAAACCAATAATACTTTTTTCATTTTGTTTGAATTTTGATGATTAATAATTTATTTTCTGGTTTCCAATCTAATATTCTTGTTTACAAGGTGTTTATACTGTTTTTATCCCTTTTTCACACTATATTTCACGATGCAAATATAGACATTTTTTTTCATACTGCAATTTTTTTTTGTTTTTTTATGAAAGTTTTGCCCTCCACGGCACGTGCCGGCACCCCCTCCGGCCGGCGCCGCACAGGCACCCGGGAGGCCCCCACTTCGCCCCTTGTTCGGCCGTTCTTATATAGTTCCTATATCGTTCTTATATAGTTCTCATATAGTTCTTATATACCGCATATAGGAACTATATGAGAACTATATAAGAACTATATGGGAAGGGCCGAAGCGGGGGCGAAGGCGGGGCGAGGCGGGGGCGTTATTTATTTCAAGAATGCACACAATAAAATCGGCAGGGCCGCGTTTGTAATGACAAAATAAAAAATAAAGGAAACAATTATAATGTATAAAAAAGCAACAATCGTGCTGATGCTGGCGGTGCTGACGGCGCTGGTAGGGTGCGGGAGCCGCAAGCCCACGGCCGCCAAGGCCAACCCCTACGAGCGCCAGCCCATCCGGGAGGTGACGGAGGAGCAGCTGGCCGAGGACGCCATGCTCATCGACGCCCTCACGCTGCAGGAGACCGGCCGTGCCGACGAGGCCCTGGAGGCCTACGGCCGCACGGTGGAGAAGCATCCCGGCTGCGACGCCGCCTGGTACGGCATGAGCCAGCTGCTGGCGCAGCGCGGCTGGACGGACAGCGCCGAGGCGTGCGCCCGCCGTGCCGTGGCGCTGCGGGGCGACAATGTGTGGTACCTCCTGTCGCTGGCCGTGGTGCAGCAGATGAAGGGCGACACGCGCGGCACCGTGGCCACGTGGGAGACCATCGTGCGCCAGAACCCCGAGGTGCTGGACTACTACTACGAACTCTCCAACCAGTACATCTCCGCCAACGACCTGCCGAAGGCCGTGGAGGTGCTGAACCGCGTGGAGAAGCGCATAGGCGTCACGGAGCCCATCTCGATGCAGAAGGCCAAGCTGTGGAATGCCGCCGGCAAGCCCGACAAAGCCATGGCCGAGGTGGAGGCCCTGGCCAAGGCCGTGCCCGGCGACAAGCAGAGCAACGCCATCCTGGCCGAGATGAACATGCAGCAGAAGCGCTACTCCAAGGCCAAGACCTACTACGACCGCATCCTCGCGGCCGACCCCGAGGACCCGTACATACACATACAGCTGGCCGAATACTACAAAGCCGTGGGCCGCCCCGCCGAGGCCGACAGCGAGATGGTGCAGGCCTTCCGCAACCCCGCCCTCGACGGCAAGAGCAAGCTGCAGCTCCTGGGGTCGTTCTACAGCACCGAGGAATTCTTCGGCAACCGCAGCGCCACGACCTTCCGCCTGATGGACATGGCCATGGCCGACTGCGCCGACAGCACGGAGTTCGCCGCCTTCTACGGCAACGTGCTCTTCAACCAGCACCGCTACGCCGAGGCGGCGCACCAGATGGAGCTGGCGCTGCAGCGCGACAGCAGCATGTACGAGGTGTGGGAGCTGCTGCTGATCAGCCTCGACGCCGCCGGCGACAGCAGCGGGAAAGCCCTGCGCTATGCGCGGCGCGCCGCGCAGCTCTTCCCCGTGCACACCCTGCCGCACTACATGCTGGCCGTGCGGGCCGTGATGGACGGCCGCTACGACGAGGCCCTGGCCGAGACCGAGAACGCCATCAAGTGGGGCTTCAGCAAGGGCTACCTCGAAGGAGCCACCCACGCCCTGCAGGCCGAGGCCTACTACCGCACGGGGCAGTACGACAAGGCCTGGCGGGCTTTCGAGCGCAGCATCGCCGCAGCGCCCGACGACTGGCCGACGCTGAACAACTACGCCTACTACCTCTCGGAGCAGGGCATCGAGCTGGAGAAGGCCGCGGCCATGAGCCGCCGCACCGTCGAGGCCCAGCCCGACAACGCCAACAGCCTCGACACCTACGGCTGGATACTGCACCTGCTGGGGCGCGACCGCGAGGCCCTGCCCTACCTGGAGAAAGCCGTGCGCCTCGACCCCAAGAGCGAGACGCTGCGGCAGCACCTTGAAACCATACGCAACGGAAAATAACACCAAAGGATGGAGCGATTGAAAACAACGATGAAAAACACACGCACACCACTGCTGCTGACCCTGGCGCTGCTGGCCCTGGCGGCCACGGGCTGCCGCAGCACGCGCACCGCGGCGCCGACGCCCGCGCCGGTCGCCGTCGAGGAAGCCAAGCCGGATTACACCATCATCACCTTCACCGGTGTCGTCGAAGGCATCGGCGTCAACGGACAGGTGAGGATGGAGAAGGGCAAGGTCATCTGGGGGAGTGTGAGCAAGGTTGTGGAGCTGGGACGCGCCATGGCCACGACCGACTCGATATGGGTGCGCATGCCGCTGATGGGGCGCAACCAGGAGGGCGACTACCGCGACCTGGAGCGTCTGTCGGGCAGCCGGATCACCTTTGGCGACCTGGAAGCCATCCTGCTGAGCGACAACGCCGAGGAGCGCATAGCCGCCCTGGGCAAGAAGATGGGCCTGACGGTGCAGGTGAAAATAACCCGGCGCGAAAAGGCCGAGCGCCTCACGTTCCCGTTCAACAAATAAGTTGTCAAACGCCTTAAAGACAGAAGAAGATGGAAAAGAAAAGAATGCTTGTGGCCCTCCTGGCACTGATGCCCCTGACGCTGACGGCGCAGAACCACCGCGACATGCTGGGCGACTCGGCCAAATATGTGGTGGACCGCTTTGTGCAGATGCTCGACATCGACCACCTGCCCTCGGACAGCCTGCTGGTGATGGAGACCGCCATCACCACCAACCTCAGCCCCAAGGACACCCTCTGGATGCGGCGCTGGTATGCCCCCGGCGAGAGGCACCGCGTGGAGGTGTGGAACGGCGAGAAACAAGACTTCGGCCTGACGAGCAACGGCAAGGACCGCTTCCGCCGCTACCTGTCGGCCTACCAGAGCTGGGAGAGCATCAGCCTGCAGGAATTCAACAACAAGCTGCAGGGCTACGACTTCCGCGGCCCCCTGTACCACTGGCGCGAGAAGGGCGCCCAGCTGAGCTGGAACGGCAGCACCGAGCTGAAAGGACACTCGCTGCAGGTGGTGAAGGTTGAATGTCCCAACATGTACACCCGCTACTATATGTTCGAGCCCGAAAGCGGCCTGCTGACCATCATATTCGAGACCGAAGAGATGTACGGCGGAACGAAAGAAATCACCAGCGGCCACATCGAGTGGAAGAGTTTCCATGAATACCAGCCCCTGACGCATGGCATGCTGCCGTCGCTGGAGAGCTTCATGCGCAACGGCGAATTGACCATCCTGCGCACAAGCTACCATTTCGAGCCGTTGGACACCAGTGTTTTTGAAAAGGATTGAACCGCAATGGGGATACTGCAGCCTGACGATGAATACTTCATGGGCGAAGCCCTGAAAGAGGCCCGACGGGCCGAGGCCGACGGGGAGATACCCGTGGGCGCCGTGGTGGTGGCAGGCGACAGCATCATTGCCCGCGGACACAACCAGACGGAGCTGCTGCACGACGTGACGGCTCACGCCGAGATGCTGGCCATCACGGCAGCGGCGGAATATCTGGGCGCCAAGTACCTGACGGGGTGCACGCTGTATGTCACCCTGGAGCCCTGCGTGATGTGCGCCGGCGCCCTGGGATGGAGCCAGCTGGCACGCATCGTCTATGGCGCACCCGACGAGAAACGCGGCTTCGAACGCCTGGGACGCTCCATGCTGCACCCCAAGACCGAGGTGACGGCGGGCGTGAGGGGCGAGGAATGCCTCGCCATGGTGAAGGATTTCTTCAAAAAAAAGAGATAGAGGGGATAGATTCAACAGATACAATAGATAAAACCCATTGATTATGAAACCAACATTACTTGTTCTGGCTGCCGGCATGGGTAGCCGCTACGGTGGACTGAAACAGATGGACGGCGTGGGCCCCCACGGCGAAATCATCATGGACTACAGCATCGAGGACGCCATCCGCGCGGGCTTCGGCAAGGTGGTCTTCGTCATCCGCCACTCGTTCGAGGAGGAGTTCAAAAAACATATCAATGCCGACCACTTCGGCCATCGCATCGAGGTGGAGTATGTCTTCCAGGAGCTCGACAAGCTGCCGGCAGGCTTCAGCGTGCCCGAAGGCCGCGAGAAACCCTGGGGCACCAACCACGCCATCCTCATGGCCAAGGACGCCATCCACGAGCCCTTCGCCATCATCAACGCCGACGACTTCTACGGCCGCGACGCCTTCCAGGTCATGGCCGACCACCTGCGCACCCTCGAGGGCACGAAAGGCAAATACTGCATGGTGGGCTACCGCCTGGAGAACACGCTGAGCGAGAACGGCACGGTGAGCCGCGGCGTGTGCGAGACCGACGCCAACGGGCTGCTCGTAGGCATGACGGAGCGCACCTCCATAGGCCGCACGGCCAACGGCATCGAGTACAAGGACGCCGACGGCAGCATGCACCCGCTGGCCGCCGACGCCACGGTGAGCATGAACCTCTTCGGCTTCACGCCCGACTACTTCGCCAAGAGCGAGGAGCTGTTTGTGGACTTCCTCAAGGAGCACGGCACCGAGATGAAGAGCGAATACTACATCCCCTTCGCCGTCAACACCTTCATCCATAGTGGCTACGCCACCATGACGGTGCTGAAGACCACGGCCCAGTGGTTCGGCGTCACCTACAAGGAGGACCGCCCGATGGTCGTCGAGCGCCTGAAAAAGCTTCATGAACAAGGCGTTTATTGATTTTGTCAAAACTCATGAGAACGAGGATACCGCGCGGTTGCTGCTGAGTGCCGGGCGGTATCCTGGTGTTGATATGGCAGCGGCGGTGCAGCAGATCGAGGGGCGGCGGACGGCACGCGAGAAGTGGCCAGGGCTGCTGGAGTGCGCGGAGTTCCTCTACCCTCCCCGACTGAACCGCGAACAGGCCTCGTCGGAGATTACGGCCTTGCACAAAGCCGCCATCTGCCATCTGCGGTTCTACCTCCTCCAGCAGCACGGCCGGCCGTTCCGCATCGCCGACCTGACGGGCGGTATGGGCATCGACACCTTCGCCCTGGCCGGATGGAAGGCGGAAGAGCCCATGGAGGTCGACGTGGACTATATGGAGCAGGACCCTGAGCTCTGCGAGCTGGCCAGAAGCAACGCAAAGGCTCTGGGGCTAAGCAATGTCCACGTCCATTGTGGCGACAGCCTGAAGTGGCTTGAGAAACAGGACAGGCGCTTCGACCTGATATTTGTCGACCCCGCCCGTCGCGACAAGCAGGGGCGCAAGGTCGCGGCTTTCGAGGATTGCACGCCCGACATATTGGCGCATCAGGAACTGTTGCAGTCCAAAGGGGAAGAGATTATGGTGAAGGCATCGCCGATGATCGACATCTCGTTGGCGGCTTCGCAGCTGCGCGACATCAGCGACATCCATATCATAGCCGTCCAAGGCGAGTGCAAAGAGGTGCTGTTCCTTTACGGAAGGGCCGACGGCGAGCACGTTATCCATTGCGACCACCTGCATCATGGCGAGGTGGACACATTTGCCTTCACTCGAGAAGACGAGGCCCAGGCCCAGGCCACCTATGCCAGCGAGACGAAGAAATACCTCTACGAGCCCAATGCCGCACTGATGAAAGCCGGGCCTTTCAAGATGCTGAGCCAGCAGATGGCGGTGGGAAAGCTGTCGCACAACACCCATCTCTACACAAGCGACAGCCTCATCCGGCGCTTCCCTGGCCGCATTTTCAGTGTCCTTGTGGAAATCAAGCCCACCCGCAAGGAGGTACAGAAATGGATCCCCGACGGGAGAGCGCATGTGGTCACCCGCAACTACCCCGTGACCGCTGCCGAGCTGCAGAAACAGCTGGGGCTGAAAGAGGGCGGCGACCTCTTCGTCATCGCCACCACCTTGGGCTCGCGCCCGTGTGCCTTTGTGGCAGAAAGAATTAACTAATCGATGATTGTCAGCCGTTCCGACGGCGGGATGGAGGGAGCCTCGAGTCCGGTGCCCAAGCGCTGCGGACTGCGGAGGATGCGCACCTCGTCGTAGAGGCCGCTGGCGATGAAGGCATCCAGTATCTGGCGTCCGCCCTCGACGATGACGGACTGAATTTTCTTTTCGTGGAGCGCGGCGAGGGTTTCCTCGACGGTCTGGGTGTGCAGGTGGAGCCAATGGCTGGGGACGTCGTTGAGGCGGCCGCGGCGGTCGAGCACCACGGGCTGCGGCTGCGGGCCGAGGAAATGGCGTGCCGTGAGCGAGGGATGGTCGCACAGGTAGGTCTCGCTGCCCACCAGGATGGCGGCCTCCTCGGTGCGCCAGCGGTGGTTGAGGCGGTTCTGCCCGGGGGTGCTGAGCCAGTAGGGCTGCGACGGGTCGGCAGGCGCCAGGAAGCCGTCAGCACTCTGCGCCCACTTCAGCATGACGTAGGGGCGACGCTGCTCCATGAAAGTGAAGAAACGGCGGTTCAGTTCGCGCCCCTCGGCCTCGAGCACATGGCGTTCCACCTCGATGCCGGCCGCTTCCAGTTTGCGGAATCCGTTGCCGGAGACAAGGGGGTTGGGGTCGTCGTTGCAGCACACCACACGGCGGATACCGCGCTCCACGACCAGGTCGGCGCATGGGGGCGTCTTGCCATAGTGCGAGCAGGGCTCGAGGTTGACATAGAGCGTGGCGCCGCGGAACACCTCCGGCGGCAGCGGACGCAGCAGGGCGTTGCGTTCGGCGTGGTAGCCACCGTAGTACTGGTGGTAGCCCTCGCTGACGATGCGGCCGTCCTTCACTACCACGCAGCCCACCATCGGGTTGGGCCTCACACGCCCCAATCCGTTGGCAGCCAGCTGCAGGCAGCGGCGCATATAGACTATGTCCTGCTCGTTGTGCATATCTGTTTCGGGGTGCAAAAATACGAAAACTTTTCCATTTGGAGAGATTTTTCTTCGCCAACGAGCCGGGGTGGCAATAAAGCGGGACGAATTGCGTTATACCCCTAACTATTAGACCCACCTAATGAAGCACATCTTCGTCATCAACCCCCATGCCGGCGGTGAGAACCATGCAGAGAGCCTTGCCAAAGAGATTGAAGCCCTTGCCGTCGACAGCGAGATATACCTGACCACAGGCCACCTGGACGCCACCCGATATGTGGACCAATACTGCCGCACGCACCCCGGCGAAGCCATGCGTTTCTACGCCTGCGGTGGCGACGGAACCCTGAACGAGGTGGCCTCCGGCGCCCTCCCCCACCCCGAGGCCGAGGTGGGCTGCTACCCCTGCGGCAGCGGCAACGACTACGTGAAATACTGGCCCACGGCCGACTTCCGCAACCTCCAGGCCCTTGTCAATGCCCCGGCCGTGCCTGTGGACCTGATGCGCGTCCGCTTCGACGGGCAGGAACGCCATTGCGTCAACCTGATGAACCTGGGGTTCGAGGCCGCCGTGTGCCGCTCGATGGAGATTGTCAGGGGCAAGCCCTTGGTGGGTGGCAAGATGGCGTACACCTCGGGCATCGTCCACAGCCTCTTCTACGGCCGCCACCATCCCTGCCGCATCAGCGTCGACGGCGAAGCCTGGCACGAGGGCGACATGCTGCTGGGCTCCCTGGCCAACGGCCGCTATGCCGGCGGCGGCTACTGCTGCGCCCCGCGGTCGGTGAACGACGACGGCCTGCTGGAGGTGATGGCTGTGCTTCCCATCTCGGTGGCCCGCTTCGTCTCCGTCATCGACCTGTACAAGAAAGGGCAACATCTGGACAGTCCCAAGATGAAGGACGTGGTGGAATACCGCCGCGGGCGGCGCGTCGGCATCGAGAGCGACAAGCCCCTATGGGCAGCCCTCGACGGCGAACTGGTCAGCGCCAAGCATTTCGACGTGGAGAACCTGCCCAAGGCCATCCGCTTCGCCGTGCCACAGAAATAGAAAAAGGTCCTGCCAATGAGAGAATCGGCGGGACCTTGCTTGATATGCTTGCTTGTTTATTCCTTTAACTGCACTTGCTCCATCCGCAGTTGGGGCAGCTCTTGCAACCGCTGTTGTAGACCAGTTTGCTGCCGCAGTCGGGACACACCTCGTCGGTCTCGGTGCCGTCCTTGATGTAGCGTTTCAGGGCGCGGGCCACACCGTTGGACCATGTGGTGATGCTGTCGGTGTCGAAGTTCAGCTTGCCGATGAGTTCCACCACGTTGGGGATGGGCATGCCGTGGCGCAGGATGCCGGAGATGAGCTTGGCGTAGTTCCAATACTCCTTACGGAACATGCGCGAGAGGCCTTCCATGGTGATGTGGTAGCCGTCCTGGTCAGTGAACTGGAAGTCGTAGCGGGCGTGCTCTTGACCTTTCTCCTTGACGCGAATCACCCAGCCTTTCTCCACCCACTTGGGCAGGAGGAAGTTCTCGGCACGACCGGTGAAGATTTCATACGGACGGCCTTCGTACATGCCGACGACGGCAATCCAGTCTTCCTTCTCGTTCTTGAAACGCACCACCTCGGCCTCCAGTTTCTTGGGGCGCTTAGGGGCGCGGTTCTCTCCGAAGCAGGGCACGTCCTTCTTTTCGTTGTTGGCAACGAGGACGCCGGTGCGCGAGCCGTCGCGGTAGATGGTGCAACCCTTGCAGCCACTCTCCCACGCGGTTTCGTATATCTTGCTGACAATCTCCTTGGTGGTCTCCTTCGGGATGTTGACGGTGACGCTGATGCTGTGGTCCACCCATTTCTGGATGGCGCCCTGCATCTTGACCTTGGCCACCCAATCAATATCAGCGCTGGTGGCATGGAAGTAGGGGCTCTGCTCGATGAGTTTCTGCAGCGTGGCGTCGTCCATGTGTTTCACCTCCTCCACGTCGTAGCCGTTGATGCGGGCCCAGTCGAGGAACTTGGGATGGAACACGTTGTACTCCTCGAAGTAGTCGCCGTTCTCGTCCTTGATGATGTTCTGCTTGCTGTTGTCCTTGTCGTTGGGGTTGATTTTCTTGCGACGCTTGTAGCTCACCAGGAACACCGGCTCGATGCCCGAGGTGGTCTGGGTGCAGATGCTGACGGTGCCCGTGGGGGCGATGGTCAGCAGGGCGATGTTGCGGCGGCCGTACTTGGTCATCTCCTCGTAGAGGGCGGGGTCGGCCTCGCGGATGCGGCTGATGAGGGGGTTCTTCTCCTCGCGACGGGCGTCGTAGATGGGGAAGCAGCCACGCTCCTTGGCCAGCTGGACGCTGGAGGCGTAGGCCGCCAGGCAAAGGGTCTGTTGCACCTTGACGGCGAAGGCCGTGGCCTCGTCGCTGCCGTACTGCAGTCCCAGGGCAGCCAGCATGTCGCCCTCGGCGGTGATGCCAAAGCCGCTGCGACGGCCTTCGAGACACTTCATCTTGATGTTGAGCCACAGGTTGTGCTCCACCATCTTGATTTCGTCGCTCTCGGGGTCGCTCTCAATCTTGCGCAGTATCTGTTCCACCTTCTCCAGCTCGAGGTCGATCAAGTCGTCCATCAGGCGCTGGCCTTTCATGACATGCTCGCGGAAGAGGTCGAAGTTGAACTTGGCCTCCTTGGTGAAGGGCTTGTCCACGTAGCTGTAGAGGTTGATGGCCTGCAGGCGGCAGCTGTCGTAGGGGCAGAGGGGTATCTCGCCGCAGGGGTTGGTGCTGACGGTGCGGTAGCCGAAGTCGGCATAGCAGTCCGGCACACTCTCGCGCAGGATGGTGTCCCAATAGAGCACACCTGGCTCGGCCGAACTCCATGCGTTGGCGATAATCTTGTTCCACAACGCGCGGGCGTCTATCTCCTTGGTATATGTGGGGTTGGGCGAGTCGATGGGGTACTGCTGCACGAAGGGCTTGCCCTCCATGGCGCAGCGCATGAACTCGTCGGTAATCTTCACGCTGACGTTGGCGCCGGTAATCTTGCCCTGCTCCAGCTTGGCGTCGATAAACTGCTCGGCATCGGGATGCTTGATGCTGATGCTGAGCATCAAGGCTCCGCGGCGGCCACCCTGGGCCACCTCGCGGGTGGTGTTGCTGTAGCGCACCATGAAGGGCACGATGCCGGTGGAGGTGAGGGCGGAGTTCTTCACGGGGCTGCCGCCGGGGCGTATGTGGCTCAGGTCGTGACCCACGCCGCCGCGACGTTTCATCAGCTGCACCTGTTCCTGGTCAATCTTCATGATGCCGCCGTAGGAGTCGCTGTTGCCCTGGTTGCCGATAACGAAGCAGTTGCTCAAGCTCACCACCTGGAAGTTGTTGCCGATGCCGCTCATGGGGCTGCCCTGCGGGACGATGTACTTGAAATCCTTCAGCAGCTGGTAGATCTCCTCCTCGCTCATGGGGTTCTGGTACTTGTCCTCGATGCGGGCATACTCGGCGGCCAGGCGGCGGTGCATCATGTCGGGGTTGAGCTCGTAGATGCGGTCGTCCTCGCGCAGGGCGTACTTGTTCATCCAGACATTGGCTGCCAGCTCGTCGCCATGGAAATACTCCACCGACGAACGCATAATCTCTTCCGGGGTGTACTGACGGTACTCTTTCGGTTCCTTCTGGGGTTCGGTTGATGAAAACAAGTCGCCTTGCATGTTTGCTCCTTTTATATTATGTTGTTATACTATAAATTATTACAAAGACCATCGGCCTTTTTTTCACGATGCTAAATTAGTTTAAAAAAACATAATTCCGCCAACAAGTTATCAACAAACCGCCCCCCAATCGGGGCACTCCTTTTGCATTCAAACGTTTAGTCGGTGGATAACCATTCACCCCCCATCCCTCACAAAAAAAACGAAACATCGCCCTTCATATCAAATTTATTTTGTAACTTTGCACCGTCAAACAAAATTAATGAATCAATTGAAGACCATTATGCATGATTTCACCTTTCAGAACCCCGTGCGGGTTCATTTCGGACACGAGAAGCTTGGTCTCCTCGGCAATGAACTGAAACAATTCGGCAAACGTGTACTGCTGACCTACGGCGGCGGTTCCATCAAAAAAATCGGCCTCTACGACCGCGTGGTGGCTGCCGTGAAGGAAGCTGGCCTGGAACTCTTCGAGCTCGGCGGCATCGACCCCAACCCCCGCATCGCCTCCGTGCGCGAAGGCGCGCGCCTCTGCAAAGAGCACCACATCGACGTCCTCCTGGCCGTGGGCGGCGGCTCCACCATCGACTGCACCAAGTGGATCGCCGCGGCCGCCTGCGTCGACCACGACGCCTGGGACTTCTTCGACTACGACAAGTGGGCTCCCGTCAACAAGGCACTGCCCATCGTCAGCGTCCTCACCCTCTCGGCCACAGGCTCCGAGATGGACAGCGGCGGCGTCATCTCCAACCCCGACACCGACGACAAGCGCGGCCGCCTCAGCCCCCTGCTCTTCCCCAAGGTCTCCTTCCTCGACCCCACGCTGACCTATACCGTGAGTCCCTACCAGACGGCCTGTGGCAGCGCCGACATCTTCTCGCACCTGATGGAGGAATATTTCACCACTGGCGACCCGCTCTACATGATAGACACCTTCATCGAGGGTATGATGCGCACGGTGGTGCGCTATGCGCCCATTGCCATGCGAGAGCCCGACAACTACGAGGCGCGCGCCAACCTGATGTGGGCCTCGAGTTGGGCCATCAACGGCCTGGTGGGTTGCGACAAGCCGCAGGCCTGGAGCTGCCACCCCATGGAGCACGAGCTCTCGGCAGTATACGACATCACCCACGGGCACGGCCTGGCCATCCTCTCGCCCCGCTGGCTGGAATATTGCATGAGTGACGAAACCCTACCCAAGATTGCCCAGTTCGGTATCAACGTCTTCGGCATCGAACCCACCATGCCGCAGAAGGAGATAGCCATTCGTGCCATCGACGCCCTCGCCCATTTCCTCTTCGACACCCTGGGACTCCAGCGTACGCTGCCCGAGGTGGGCATCGTCGACGAGACCCACTTCGACTCCATGGCCTACAAGTCCGTCCTCCCCTTCAAAGGGAAACTCCCGGGCTTCCGCCCATTGACGAAAGAAGATGTGATTGAGATCTACAAGATGTGCATGAAATAATCATTTTCTCTGCCGTACAACTAGAGAAAATGTTGCGCGCAGACGTCATTGAAAAAAATGTTGCCCTCGGGCAACATTTTTTTTCAATCAAATGGTCATGGACACATTATTTAGAAAGAGATATCATCAATGCCGAAAAAAGCTATAATCCATAACTCTTGTAGTAGTCTCGAGGAGAGATGCCTGTTGCCTGTTTGAAATACTTGCCAAAGGCAGACTGGGAGGGGAATCCAAGGGCATCGGAGACTTGTTGCACGTTGTGACGGCCGTCAAGGAGTAGGAGTTTAGCTTCGAGGATGACGCGCTCGCGAATCCAATCGGCGGGCATCTTGCCGCTGGTCTGACGAATGACCTGTGAGGCGTATTTGGGAGCGAGGCAAAGCTTTTCGGCGTAGAAGCCAACATCGCGGCGAGAGGAGAAGTGTTTCTCTACGAGGTCGAAAAAGGCTGTCAGTATCTCTATACGGCGTGGAACGCGAGTGTAAAAATGAACTGCTGTGTCGTTGTATGAATTGATGGCGCGGGCAAGATGGAGATAGAGGACGAGCATGTAGGCACGGGCGAAAGCATCGGTGAAGGGGTCTCGCTGACGTTGGACAGAATCCTCAAGAAGACTGCAAGTGTCGACAAAAGCTTTGGCCGTCTGGGTATCGAGGTGGACAAGGGGTGTGCGTGCAATCAGTTCATGAAAGGCAAGATACTCTTTCATGCCTACATCAACGGGTCGGAACCCTTCACTGACAAGAAGACCCACGAGGTTGACAGCAGGATCGCTAACGATAAACTCGACAATAGAATTCTTGCGGATGAAGAGAAAATCGTCGCGACGGAGAGTGTATTCAATCATGTTGAGTCGGCAAGAAATCTGACCGCCATAGCAGTAGAGCATGCACAGTTGCTCAGTGCGTACAGGTCGAGACACCATACTGATAATTTCGTCACCCCCAGCAGGGAGTATTCGAGACAGATGGCTGTCAATGGTACTGATGATGGTGAGACCTTCTATGTTGGTTATTCTGCGCTCATAAGGGTAAATATGGCGGCTGAGGATATTGGATATGGTTTCCATCTCTTTAGTGGTTTATTCGAAAGTTATAATATAAAACGTTCCCTTGGTCCAATTATTATATCTATTGGTTGAAAAGAAAGGGAAAACAATCCTCTACTCCATTTATTGTAACTTTTCGATTGATGCTAGTCCATTTCGTGAAAGTATCTTTGCCCAGCGAAAATGAAAAAATAATTTTTAACTAATAACTAACAACCAATAAGTTATATGCAAATACAAGGAAAGAGAGTGGCAATGATTATGCTGTCATGCATTGTGCTGACATCTTGCCAAACGAAAAACGGGGACGAAGACACAATGCGTTGTGTCGAAGTGGTTACCGCCGTTAAGCAGTACGGCGGGGATACAAAAAGTTTTCCCGGACGTGTACAAGAAAGCGACCATATCAACGTGGCATTCAAAATGGGGGGAGAGATAGAAAGGATTTATGTACGAGCGGGACAACGTGTAGCAAAGGGACAGCTGCTGGCCACGGTGGACAGCAAGGATTATGAACTGGAACTGCGCAACTATGAGATACAATATGGCCAGTTGAAAGAGGAGGTGGCACGACTGAAAATGCTTTACGAAAGCCGTTCTGTGGCGAAGAACGACTATGAAAAAGCCGTGGCAGGCCTGCAGCAGCTGGAGATAGCCCTGGAGGGCAGCCGACGCAAGGTGGAGTACACCAAGCTGTATGCTCCCACCTCAGGCGTCATCACCGAGATTTACTATTCTGCTGCCGAATTGGTGGATGCAGGCATGGCAGTCTTCTCGTTGTTGGCTGAACGTGAGATGAAGGTGCAGTTTGACCTCTCGGCTGCCGACTATCTGCAGCGGACCCATTTTAGCAATTTCGGGTGCCGTCCGTCCTTTGCACCCGACACTCTTTTCCCCATGCGATTGGAGAGCATCACCCCCAAGGCCGACAATAGTCAGCTGTACCGCACTACTCTCACCTTTGCTCACGGGGCCGACAAACGCCTGACGCCAGGTATGACAGTGTCGGTAGAAATAAAAATGGAGTGCGAAAAACAGGAAGAAACGAGGGAGATAAGCCTGCCCATTTCGTGTGTTCGTCAGGATGGGGAAGAAAACATCGTATGGGTTGTTGACGCCAACGGCATACTGCAGCGCCGTCCAGTGACTCTTGGGAATGTGACAAGGCAGGGCTTTGTCCTCATTCTTTCCGGTTTGGACGGTGGTGAACGTGTGGTACGGGCTGCTGCCTCGTCGCTGAAAGAAGGCGAACAGGTGCGTTTACTTCCTGAACCCTCAATTACTAATGTAGGAAACCTGTTGTAGCCATGGAACGACTGACAAAATTTTTTATGCAGCGACGGCTTTTGTTTTGGTCGTTGATTATCATACTGGCATTGTTAGGCGTCGTCAGTTTCCTCCAGATGCCCAAACTCGAAGACCCAGCCATCTACGGACGTCAAGCCACTGTGGTGGTGCCCTATCCAGGAGCTACTGCCCACGAGGTGGAGCTGGCGGTGGCACAGATGGTGGAGGAACAGCTGAACACACTGCCCAACATCAAGGAAATCCGCACCACCTGCAGCGAAGATGCCGCTGTGTTCACGGTGGAGTTCAACGACGAGATGGAACCGTCCGACATGGAACAGCAGTTCGACCTGCTGCGTCGCAAAGTGCGCGACTTCTCTTCCAGCCTTCCTCAGGGCAGCTACGACCCTATCGTGGTAGACGACATGATGGATGTCTACGGTATCATGTACGCCCTTACCGGCGACGGTCACAGTTACGAAGAGATGCTACGCTATGCCAAACTCATCCGCAACCGTCTGCTGGAGGTTGACGGCGTGAAGCGCGTCAATATCGCGGGGGTGCGCAGCCAAAGCATCAACATCACAGTGGACAAAGACCGCCTGGCCGCCAACGGCATGCTGCCCACACAACTGATGCTAACCCTGCAAGGCATTGGCAAGCCCCTCTCCGCCGGCAGGATGGATGCCGGCGAGAGACTCTACACACTGCGCGTATCGGGCGAGGAGAGTTCGGTGGAGGAAATTGCCGACTTGCTGCTCACCACCCCGCAGGGCAAGGCCGTGAGGTTGGGCGACGTGGTGCAGAGCATCAGCCTTGACTATGACGAGCCTCAGACAGGCGGATTCTTCATCGACGGGCGGCCGGCTTTGGCTATCTGTGTGGCACTGGAGACCGATGCCGTGGTGCCCGACGTGGGACGCGCTGTCGACAACCACCTGCAACGTGTGATGCAGAATGTGCCTGCTGGCCTCGACATGACCAAGATATACTTCCAGCCCGACAAGGTGCGTGGCGCCATCGGCGGTTTTGCCATGAACGTGGTGGAGTCGGTGCTGATTGTCATTTTGATTCTGATATTGTTTGTAGGCTGGCGCAGCGGCTTGATTGTTGGCTTCGGACTGATACTCACCATCCTGATGTCGTTCCCTATCCTTTCGGCATGGGGTACTACGCTGCAACGCATGTCACTCGGAGCCTTCATCGTCGCCATGGGCATGCTGGTGGACAATGCTGTGGTGATTATCGACGGCATCATGAACGACCGAAAGCGAAGACTGTCGCACCACGTTTATCTCTACCGGACGGTACACAACACCGCTTGGCCCCTTTTGGCGGCAACCCTTATCGCCATATTGGCATTCATCGGTGTCTACCTTAGCAAGGGGACCATCGCAGAATATGCCTCCGACCTCTTCAAGGTGCTGTGTGCAAGCTTGCTGGTCAGCTGGCTGCTGGCCATGGTGCAAGTACCCGTCTGCACTGCAGCCTGGGGCGACAGTCGCTGGTGGCGCGGCAGGAAGAAAAAGGAAAGTCCCCTGATGGACAAGTTCTCCTCTTTTGTGCGCCGCACGGTCACCTTGCTGGCCGCTCACAAGATTATCACCATCGCCGTTGCCGTGGTGCTTGTCGGCGGGGCTGCATTGGGATTTTTCACCATACGCAATAATTTCTTCCCCGACTTCGAGTACAACCAGGTGGTTGTCGAATGCTTCTGGCCCGAGAGCGCCAATGCCGACGACGTGCGCGACAATCTGTTAAAGATGACCGGTGAACTGCGATGCGACAACAATATCACGCGTGTCACCGCCAGTCAAGGCAGCGCTCCAGCACACTACTGCCTGGTGCGTCCGATGACGGCAGGTGGCAGCCGCTATGGCGAGTTGATGGTTGATTTCACGTCACCCAAAGAGTTAGAGAAAGCTCTGCCTGAAATACGTCGCCGACTGCGTACCGACTATCCCGATGTTTATATTCGCTTCCGGAAATACAACATGTCGGTGGCCACCTCCCACCCCATCGAGGTGCGGTTCAGCGGCCCTGACCCAGCAGTGCTTCGGCAACTGGCCACACGGGCCGAAGAGATAATGAGAAAGAGTTCTTACGTCGATGCCTATTCCGTCCAGAACGACTGGGGCGAGCGCAGCCGAAAACTCTCTGTAGCTTTCAACCGAGAGAACGCCCTTGCTGCCAACATCAGCCGTTCCGACGTCGCCAATGCCCTTGCCGCTGCCACCGATGGCATGCCTATCGGCCTTATCCAGACTCTCGACGAGAGGCACATCGTGCGCTTGATGGTACGCAACAGCGACGGCTCACGCATAGAAAACCTCTCCTCGGCACCGGTATGGACTGCGCTGAATATCCGCTTTGGCGACATGTCCTTGGCCAAACTGATGAGCAGTAGCAGGAACGAGGCTGGCGACGAGTTCTTCCGCACGGTGCCTGTCGGCGCCGTGGCCGACAGCATCGGTCTCGTGTGGGAGGAGAATAACATTCATCGCGTGAACGGACGCCGTGCCATCGAAGTGGAGTGCGACCCCAATCCGGATGTCAGGGAGGCCACCTCCTGGCGTGCCTTGAACGACATCCGCGACGCCGTCAACGCCATTCCCCTCCCTCCCGGATATGACCGAGAGTGGATCGGCACTCAGAAATCAGCCATCGAAGGCATCATGTCCGTACTCCTGAAGAGCATCATCGGCGTGTTTCTCATGATAGTCATCCTCCTGCTGCTGTTCAATTCATGGAAGAAGCTGGCCATCATACTCCTTTGTCTGCCATTCATGGTGTGTGGCATTGTCCCTGCACTGCTCCTCTCCGGCAAGGCATTCACTTTCATGGTAGCCATCAGCCTCATCGGCATGCTGGGCATGATGATTAAAAACTCCATTGTCCTCATCGACGAGACCGACCGTCTGATTGCCTCGGGCATGCCACGTTTCGAGGCTGTGATGCAGGCCACCATCTCGCGCACACGTCCCGTATTGATGGCCTCGCTCACCACCATCGCCGGCATGATACCCCTCATCCCCGACGCCATGTACGGCTCGCTGGCCGTCGCCACCATGGGCGGCCTCGCTGTGGGCACACTGGCGACTCTTATTTTCTTACCCTTCCTCTATATAACTTTTTTCGGAATTAAAAAAGAGACCTTGTCATGAAGAAAATATCTTGCATTTTTCTCACATTTTTCTCACTGTTGTCGGTCGGGGCGCAGGACACCTTGCGCCTCGACATCGACCAGTGCCGCAAACGCGCACTCAAATACAGCCAAAACATGCAGCGCAGCAACAATGCGCTCCAACAGGCCGAACTGACTCGCAACTCAATGATCACCAATTTCTTCCCGCAGGTCGACGGTTCGGCCACGGTGATGTATACCGAAGACCAGCGTCTGCTCGACAGCCCCATGGGCAACATCGACATGCTCATGCATGGAGCCTACATGTGTGGCTTCACGCTGAAACAACCCCTCTTTGCCGGCGGCAAGATTATAAACGGTCACCGACTGACCAAGGTGGGCGTGGAGGTGGCGAAAGAGCAACAACGCCAACAGCAGGCTCAGACCCTCGCCGAGGTGGAGAATGCCTACTGGACCTATGTCGCAGTGCTCAGCAAGGAACGACTGCTCGAAGAGTATTGCCACAATCTCGACACCCTCTTCTTCCAGGTGGAAAGTAGCGTCGCTGCCGGCATGGCTACCGATTATGACCTGCTGCAGGTCTCCTCGGCCCGCAGCAACCTCGCCTACCAGAGGCTCCGTACTCAGGGCGGCGTCACCCTTTGTCGTTTGTCGCTCTCCCAGCTCGTCGGTGTCCCTTCCGACAAGACTATCCTTCTGCCTGACACCTCTCTCCCCAGCGTCAATCCCCCGTCGTTTAGTCCTGATTTCTCATCCCGCCCCGAACTGAGGCTTCTACAGCTCGCTGTCGACGCTGCCGACCTGCAGGTAAAAATGAAACGCGCAGACTATCTGCCTACACTCGGAGTGGGGCTTGGATACAATTGGGTGGGCAACATCACTCTGCAAGGCGGTCTCACGCTCTCCCAGCTGGGGGCAATTCCCATCACTCCTCCGGTGGAGATTCCCATCGACAAAACCTTCGACATTCATACCCCCGTGCTGGCCATTTCACTTTCAGTACCCATCACCCAATGGTGGCGGGGAAGTTACGAAATCCGCAAGGCAAAACTTGAGGCACAAAACAGCCGTCTAGAGCAGGAAAAGAACACGGACCTGCTACGCCTCGAGGTGCAACAGGCCATCTATAACGTCGAATCTGGCTGCGCCCTTATTACTTCCTCCAAACAAGCCCTGGCCGCCGCCGAGGAACAGCTACGTGTGGCTCAAAACCGGTATAGTGTCAATATAATACCCCTCTCCGAACTTCTTGAGGCCCAGGCTAAACGCCAGCAAGCTGAAAGCGACTGCATCGAGGCTCGCACCCAATATCTCATCTATCTGGCCGAATACCGCCGGGTGACAGGAAGTAATTAATCCTCAGCGTGCTTGCGGCCAGGGAGGCTTGCGCATGCATTAATCCTCGCTGTGTTTCCGACTGCCGTCGATGGCCTCGCTGACGTTGATGACATAGTCGCCCAGTTTCTCATACTGCGCATAAAGGCTGCTGTAGGCATTGCCTATGGCGTAATCGTAGACGCCCAGCTTCAGCGCGTCGAGGTGCTGCGAACGCAGACGGTCGCGGAAGGCGTTGATTTCATGCTCGGCGGCATAGGCAGCGTCGAGGTCCACGTGGTCATAGTCGTGCAGGTTGCGGTCCATCACATCGAGGGCATGCTGCACAAGGTCGGTCATGTGGTCGAGATTGGCATTGAGGCCGGCATCGAAATGCACGGCGTCCTCGCGCTTGTTCTGGCGCGTCATGGCAATCTGATAGATAATGTCGCCGATGGACTCCAGGTTGTCTATCACGCGCAACATGGTGCTGATGCGCTCCGACGCATGCTCGCTGACGTCGCCGCTGCCCACGCGCGTGAGGAACTTTGTAATCTCCTGCTCCATGCGGTCGGTGATGCTTTCATACTTGGCTATGCGGGCCATGATGGAGGCAAACTCCTCCTCGTCCTTGGCGGTGCGCAGCCCCGGCAGGAAGGTATACATGCGCAGCACACGCTTCGAGAAGTCCTCGATCTCGCTCTTGGCGCTCTGCAGGTTGAGCTCGGCGGTGGAGAGCCAGTTGCCCTCGATATAGGTGAGGCGGAATTCGTCCTCGCTGTCCTCCTGGGCCTTCGACTTCACCATCCAGTCCACAATCTTCAGTATCTGCGGAATGAAGAACGCCAGGATGATGGTGTTGCCCACATTGAAGACGGTGTGGAAGAGCGAGATGGCCAGCGGCACCGACTCGGGGTTGTAGCCCGCGGCGGCGGCGTCCATATAGGGGCTGCAGCCGGTCAGGTGCTCCGTCAGGTAGGCGATGAAGCGCATCAGCGGCGAGAAGACGATGAGGGTAATGATGACACCCACCACGTTGAACACCAGGTGGGCACGCGCGGCCTTCTTGCCCGCGGTGTTGGCCACCATGGCCGCCAGGTTGGCCGTGATGGTGGTGCCGATGTTCTGGCCCAGCACAAGGGCTATGGCCATATCGATGGTGATCAGGCCGTTGTAGCACATCAGCAACGTGATGGCCATCATGGCCGACGACGACTGCACCACACACGTGAGCGCGGCACCTATGGCTATGAAGAGCAGGATGGACCAGAAGCCGTATTCGCTCAGCGTGGCCAGAGCCTGCAGGAATCCCGGATATTGGTCGAGGTGGGCCATGGGACGCTGCAGCAGCTCCATGCCTATGAGCAGCAGCGCCAGGCCGATGACCGTCTGGCCGATGGACTTCATGCGGTCCTTGCCGGAGAAGATGAAGAAGAGACTCACCGTAGCCAGCAGCATCGGCAGGCTGAAGCCCCCGGCACTCTCGCCAAGGCCGAAAAGGGTGATGATCCACGCCGTCACCGTGGTGCCGATATTGGCGCCCATGATGACCGCCACGGCGCCTGCCAGCGACAGCAGCCCGGCGTTGACAAAGCTGACCACCATCACCGTCGTGGCCGACGAACTCTGTATGGCCGCCGTCACCACCGTGCCCGTCAGGATGCCGCTCAACGGCTTGCCCGTGAAACGGCGCAGCACAGCCCTCATCTTCGAGCCCGCAATCTTCTGCAAGCCCTCGCTCATCAATTTCATGGCAAACAGGAAAACCGCCAGGGCTCCTGCGAAATTGATGACTATCAATATAATATCAACAATACTCATGTCTCTCTTCGTACTTTTGTAAACTGCAAAAGTACGAAGAAAAGAGACACGGGATTGTTACATTTTTGTTAAGTTTTTCGTTTCGTCAACCCTCGGCCATGTGTTTGCGCGAACTGTCGAACGCCTCCGACACATTGATGACATAGTCGCCCAGCTTCTCGTAGAGGGCATAGAGGATGGAGTAGGCATTGCCGATGGCATAGTCGTAGGTGCCGGCCTTGACGTCCTCGAGGTGCTGCGCGCGCAGCTGGTCGCGGAAGGCGTTGATCCTGTGCTCGGCGGCATAGGCGGCGTCGAGGTTCACGTGGTCGTAGTCGTGCAGGTTCTGGTTCATCACGTCGAGGGCCTGCTGCACGAGGTCGGTCATGCGGTCGAGGTTGGCGTTGAGCTTCTGGTCGAAATGCACGGCGTCCTCGCGCTTGTTGCGGCGGGTCATGGAGATCTGGTAGATGGTGTCGCCGATCGACTCCAGGTTGTCGATGACGCGGAGCATGGTGCTTATGCGCTCGGAGGCATGCTGGCTGAGGTCGCCGCTGCCCACGCGGGTCAGGAACTTGGTGATCTCCTGCTCCATGCGGTCGGTGATGTCCTCATACTTGGCTATGCGCTGCATCGTGGCGTCGAACTCCTCCTCGTTGCCGGCGGTGCGCAGCCCCGGCAGGAAGGTGTACATGCGCAGCACACGCTCCGAGAAGACCTCGATTTCCTTCTTGGCGTTCTGCAGGTTGAGCTCGGCGGTGGAGAGCAGCGTGGGCTCTATGTAGGTGAGGCGGGACACCTCGTCGCCCCCCTCTTTGCTCTCGGGCACCATCCAGGCCACCAGGCGCTCAATCTGCGGAATGAACCACACCAGCACCAGCGTGTTGCCCACGTTGAACACCGTGTGGAACAGCGTGATGGCCATGGGCACGTCGTTGGGGAAGACGCTGGTCACCAGCGACGTCATCGGCTGCAGCACAACCAGCGACAGGAGCACGCCCACCACGTTGAACACCAGGTGGGCACGCGCGGCCCTCTTGCCCGCGGTGTTGGTCACCATGGCCGCCAGGTTGGCCGTGATGGTGGTGCCGATGTTCTGGCCCAGCACAAGGGCTATGGCCATATCGATGGTGAGCAGGCCGTTGTAGCACATCAGCAGCGTGATGGCCATCATGGCCGACGACGACTGCACCAGGCAGGTGAGCACCACGCCCACGACAATGAAGAGCAGCACCGACCAGAATCCATACGCGCCAAGCGACGCCAGCGCCTCCAGCAGCTCAGGATACTCCTCGAGGTTGGGCATGGCGGCCTGCAGCAGGTCCATGCCCACCAGCAGCATGGTGAGACCCATGACCGTCTGGCCGATGGACTGCATGCGGTCGCTCTTGGCAAAGATGAAGAACAGGCTCAGCATGCCGAGCAGCATCGGCAGGCTGAAAGCGCCGTCGCCACCGCCCAGGCCGAAGAAGGTGATGATCCACGCCGTGGCCGTGGTGCCGATGTTGGCGCCCATGATGACGGCTATGGCGCCCTTCAGCGCCAGCATGCCGGCGTTGACAAAACTCACCACCATCACCGTCGTCGCCGACGAACTCTGGATGACGCCCGTCACCGCGGCTCCCGTCAGGATGCCGCTCAACGGCTTGCTCGTGATGCGGCCCAGCACGGCCCTCATCTTCGATCCGGCCAGCTTCTGCAATCCTTCGCTCATCATTTTCATAGCGAAGAGGAACACCGCCAAGGCTCCGGCGAAGTTAATGATAATCAGAACAATGTCTATAAAACTCATATTACTGTTTTTTTTGTTTTCCGACCGCAAAATTACAACCCCGATGTTACAATTCGGTTACGAAATGGTTAAGAAATTGTTAAGTTTCCCCACCCCCTCCTGCAGCCACCCGACTCGCCCCCGATTCGCCCCCGATTCGGCCCTTCTTATATAGTTCTTATATCGTTCACATATAGTTCTTATATAGT
>CALGCG010000088.1 GCA_937884485.1 uncultured Bacteroidales bacterium | reverse complement strand
CGGCTGTAACTTCTACACGGGATGCCCTCACGACTGCGCATACTGCTATCTGAAGCGAGGTGCGCCCAGCAAGCAACTCGGAGGCACCGAGGTACGACTGAAGAAATGCTTCCGCAACGTGCAACACGCAGCCGACACCCTGCGCAGGGAACTCGACAAGTATCTGGAGCAATGCCAGCGTCATGGCATATTCCTCAGTTTCACCACCGACCCGCCGATTGACGAGACGCGAGGGCTGACAGAGGTAGCCATCACCGAGGCTGTCATGCGCGAAATCCCCGTTTGGGTGCTCACCAAGTGCTCGACATTCATCTATGACGAGTGCGAGTTTATGGCAATGATGGAAACCATCAACCCTATCTACCGCGACGATATTCACTTCGGCTTCACGCTGACAGGCTGCGACGAACTGGAGCAGAAAGCCAACACCAACGCCGACCGCATCATGGCTATGCGCCGCATGTCGCTCATGGGATTCTCCACCTTTGCCAGCATCGAGCCTGTTATCTATTGGCCGGAGAGCGAAAGGATGGTGCGCGAAGCAATGACATGGTGCGACCATTTCAAACTCGGACTGCGAAGCGGTGTGAAGCGCGAATACTACGACATCGCACAGAGCGGTGCAGCCATCATGCGTATCGTGCAAGCCGTGGAGTCATTCGGCAAGACCATCTACCTTAAAGACAGCACCCGCCAACTGCTCCAGCAGTATCTACAGCCAGGAGCCTACGAAGCGTTTCTCACGCATACCGTAGATATGGACGGCAAGCCTATTGAGCGGTAGCAAATCCCCTCAAAAACAACCAACCCCAATTTTTCAACCCCAAAAAAAACAACATCAAGATGAAGAACAAGACAGTGATTTTGATTCTTTCGATTCTGGCCGTGCTGATCTACACGACCGCAGTGATTAACTTCTGCCTGGGCGACGTGCTCAGCGGCATCGGCGACGTGCTCATGGCGAGCAGCGACGCGCTCATGGCCTACGCGCTCTATCGCGTCGGGCAGCTGGGACGCATGGCCGACACGACGCGCAAGGCGGTCACCGCACTGCTGGAGCAGCTCACCAAGGGCGTGCCCGCCACCCTCACCCTGAAGGACGGCAAGGGCACCATCACCCTGGGACACGACGACGACGGCGACCCCCACCCCGGCGAGGCTCCCGAAGAGGAACTCACCGACGAGGAGAAGCGCATCCGCCGCATGGCCGAGGAGTACGACCAGCTGACCGAACGCTACGGCAGGCTCACCGACTTCCTCACCACCGACAAGTTCGGCACCCTGCCCGAGAACACGCAGACCCTTCTGAAGCGGCAGCACCAGGCCATGCTCGACTACCGCGAGGCCCTGCGCCAGCGCATCCGCATCGACGCCGAAGCCGCCAACCTGAAAGTGGACATCAACGACCCCGACGGCGAGTGACCGCCACCGACCGGAGCAAAACGACAACAAATTAAACTAATTGAACGAATTATGGAAGAAAAAGTAAAAGTTATCCAAACATCTGACACGGCAAAAGGAACGACAATCATGTTTTCCCACGATGTAGCAAGCGCACAAATATCCTTTAACGATCACTATTTGGTTAGTCAGATAACAATTAAGATGCGGGAATAAACGAATTTATTAACGAATTGTTAAAATCAAGGAACTATGAACGAGAAAGAAAAAGACAATCTGCTGAAAGATGCAGTCGCCGCCATTGGCGTTATCAAGGCGCAATATGATGGCGAAGTTATCAAGGACTACGAGATTCCCCCGCTGGTCAACATGAACACGGGCGAAGACATCGGATTCGGAGTTAAGTTACAGCTAAACACCCGTTACGACTACGACGAGGAACTGCTGACTGAGTGGAAGCGGTTGCTGAAGGCTGACGACTGGCACATCAGCGTGAAGCGCAACCAGCTGCACGTCACATTCAAGGTGAGATATAAGAAGGACAACCACATGACCGACGAACAAATGAAAGCCATGTCGAAGGCCGACGCAAACGCTTCGCTCAGCCGAATCGACATGCACAGATGGGTGCAGTTGCACAACGCGACCGCTAACTGCTATTTCGTCAAGAACGGCAAAATCGAAGACGTTGAGCCGTCAGCTGGTGGTACTAATGCGAAGAAACCCCGCGTCCCGAAACACTCCGTTTTTCTATCTCCGAGATAGCAAAACGGGGTACGTTACACAAAAAAGTTCGAAAAAGAGCAAGAAAAAGCACATTTATTGCAAAATAATTGTGTAAATACTTGCACAATTCAGAAAATAGCATTATCTTTGCATCAGAAATAATAAAGATAACAACTTAACAGCGGGGGCAACGCTATAAACTCTGCAACGAAAAAATGACACGCAACGATTACAGCATCTACAACGAGGTACAGAGCATCAAGGCCAGCAAGCGCGACTGGGACCACATCGTACTGGTGAAGAATGGCGACTTCTTCGAGGCTTACGAGCAGGACGCCGACCAAATCTCAGGAATCTGCGGAATTGGACAATTCAACCGCAAGGGCTGTCTGCTCAACATCGCAGGGTTTCACAAAGACCAACTCCCATACAATCTACCCAAGCTGCTGAGGGCAGGCCGCAAGGTTTCAATTCTCGACAAATAATAATACCACCAGGGGAGGGGCGACCCTCCCCACCCAAACAAAACAACCCATAAGACGAGCGGCGGCAGCTCGATAAACACTGCCAAAGAGATCATGAAGACTACAGCAAACAACATCCTGAAGCGCGGAACAGAAGTGATCGTGACGATGATTGACGGTGAGAAGGTAGAAGGCACCATCGTCAAGAAACACAAAAACATCTTTAACGACAAATTTTTTTATGAGGTGAAATTCACCAAGATTTACGCCAGAAAGTCCGGCGACGACATGGAGTATTTCGAGACAATGGATTTTATACCTGTTGAAGCAGTCGTGAAGAAATAAGCACCAACCTAAACAAAATAACCCATAAGACGAGCGGCGGCAGCTCGGCAAAAACACTGCCAACGAGACAATGAAGAATCATTTTGCAAGCTACATCAAGTCCGACTTCGACGGCGACAACAACCAGAACATCCTCTTCGAGATGATGGCCGTATGTATCAGCGACGGCACACGCATCATCATCGAGCAGAACAAGAAACGTGGTGAAAGGTATCTCATGGTTGACTTCCAACCCACTGACGGCAGCAACACCGAAGCACCGATGGATGGTGTGAATATCGGTTTTATCAGCAGCGTAGATGGTGGCAATGAAGGTGCTTTCTTTGAGGATTTCAGCAACTACATGGACGCCTGCCGCTGGCTGGCCGACTTCATCCGCCAGGGCGACTTCCAGGAAATCTACATCGAAACATATTAAAGCACGGAGGGCACGACTATGGCAACGACGACAACGAAACTCGACCGGCTGACGATGCTCCGCGACGCGCTCATCGAGTGCAAAAAGGACAGCTTTAATGATGCAGACGAATGGATGACCTACAACGACATGCAGCACCGCATAGACAAAATGCTCCACGAGGAGCGCGTGGCCTACGGATGGAGCGGTGTGTACGAGATAGTGGACGGATGCGCTGGCGACTGCCTCTTTGAGGGTGACAGCGAGCAGTGCAAGATATACACCGACATCATGCTGGAAGAGCACCCCGAGCGACGCGGCAATATCATTATTTCACCATTATATTAAGGAACTATGACAAGAACAAGTTTTATACACCAGGCACTTATCAATATGTGCGCCAATCCTCGGTTCTTCACAGAAAATGGGAAAGAATATAAGCGTGACGAATACCATGATGACTTAATAATAGAGAATATGGTTGACGTGGCCGAAATGCTTGCCAATGTTGCAGAGAGGAAAGGGCATAAGTTTGACTAAATAACATACAACTATGACAGACCAAGACAAAAAGAAAATCTACGAGGCTGCAAGGAATGTCTGCATGATAGCCGTCTACGGCTTCGATGCCGAGATAGATGACGACAACCTGGAGGACATCGTTGATAAAGAGCTTATCACCGTTATCGACGAAATCAACAAGCCGACATTGGAACTAACAGACGCACACATTCACCGACTGGAAGAACTGATAGGATTGGTAGAAGACGAATGGGGTGAGTATGACGATTATTTATGTGAAGAACTGCTTGAGTATGTAAAAGAATTAAAACATAAGCAACTATGACAGACGAACAAAAGAAACAGACACGCGACCGCATCGGGCTCCGCATCATGGCCCTGCGCAAGCTGGCAGGACTGACGCAGGAGCAGCTCAGTGAGCGGGCAGGACTGCAACGCGCACACATCTCGAAGATTGAGAAAGGTAAGTATGCCGTGACCTTCGAGACAGTCCAGGCCATTGCCGAAGCCCTCGGCATGACAGTTGACATCATCGACCCACGACTGAGCGACCTCGCCCCGCTCAAGACGCTCACCAAAGAATGAATGACTATGGCACACAATAGAATGTACCTACGCTGCCGAGGTTGCGGCGAAGAGTTAATGCTGGGCAAATGCAACACTTCAGGGTGGTTTTTCTCCTTTCCTGAGCAAAAGAAAGGCGAGCAGCTACAAGAATTTCTCGGAAGGCACAGCCATTGTTGCGAGGAGCTGGAAAAGGACACCTGCGGAGGTGTCAGTCCCTTCGACTCTTTTAACTTCGAGCCGTTTGAACTGACCTACGAGAACCGTGACGACTGGCAACAAAAGCCGTCGCTACAGGACATCGACAAACAAAAACACCCGGAGAAATATCGGGCGGAGTAAACCCTCGACGCCATCATGCCTGATAAGAGAGGCCGCGACGTCGCGGCCTCTCTTATTGTTTTTGTTATGCGACAAATTAAGCGGATTTTTGTGCATTGCACGGCAAGCTATCAGGCGACGACCACAGAGCAGTCGCTGCGTGCTGAGTTTAAGGCGAAGGGTTGGAAGGCTCCCGGCTATCACTATGTCATCAAGACGGACGGCAACATCATCCGTATGTGGCCCGAGGAGAAGGTGGCCAACGGCGTTAAAGGGTATAACGCTACGGCTCTGCATGTGGCTTGGATAGGCGGCATTGACCGCCAGCATCCCAAGGGCATCGACAACCGCACGGGGGCACAACGTATGGCACTCTACGACCTCGTGGCAAAGCTAAAGATGCGCTACCCGCAGGCAGAGATACTGGGGCACCGTGACATCAGCCCCGATCTGAACCATAACGGCATCGTGGACCCATGGGAGCGCATCAAGGCGTGCCCCTGCTTCGATGCGAAGGTAGAATATAAAGAACTGAATGAATTATGAAGAGAAACATTTATGACTGCTGGAAATGCCGTCACCACAACATCGACAACCCCTACGGTATAGACTATTGCGAGGTGCATGACACGCGCTGTTATTTTGTCCATAACGATTGCGACAACTTCGAGCCGGACACCGACGGCACCGACAGACATCCAGAGCCGCCATGCCGTCTGACCGTGATAGGCTGGTATCTACTGACCATCACCCTTGCCGTGCTGATTGGCTGGATGCTGATGGGCTGCACCACGACGAAGTATGTGTCGGTGGTGGATCACAGGACGGACACGCTGATGTGTTACAGCAGTATATGGGACAGCATCTATGTGCATGACTCCATCCACGTCCACGAGAAGAGCGACACGGTGACCATTGAGCGTTGGCACACTCGCTGGCGCGACCGCTGGCAGCACGACACGCTCTACATTTCGAAGACGGATAGCGTGCCGCAGCCCTACCCCGTGGAGGTGGTGAAGGAGGTGGATAAGCCGCTGACGTGGTGGCAGAAGACGCGGATGTTCGTGGGCGGCATGGTGATTTTCGGGCTGATTATTTTTGCGGCGGTTAAAATATTTTGGCGAAAATGACGTTATAACGATATAATGAGATAACGAATTCAAAAACATCAAGGAACTATGAAGAAAGTATTATTTATTTTTGCGCTGCTACTGGCTGGACTGTCGGCAGGTGCACAGGACATTGAGCTGACCCCCGATGGAGCCTACGAGCGCAAGGAGGTGGTGACAGTTGACTCGGTGAGTGCCGCCGTACTCTACGACAGGGCCATGATGGCACTGACTGACTGGACGGGGCCTGACGGCAAGGCGAAGGCGGGCATAGACTACCAGAACCAGGAGACGCACACGGTGGTTTACAAGGGCACGTTCTACCTGGGTTTCAGGGCTACGCTGCTTGGTGCAGGCTGGCACCGCTACGGCAACTTCACGCTGAAGGTGAGGTGCAAAGATGGACGTGCACAGGTGACGGTGATGGTTGGGTCGGTGACCGGCATCTACAACCGCGACAACATTGAGCGGTCGTGGACGATTGCCGATATAAAAGAATCCGTCAATAAGAGCAGAGGCGCCAAACGCGAGCGCGGTGAGATACTGCTGGCAGACATCGTGGAAACAGCCGACGGAATCATGGCCGCGATGGGAGTGAAACTAAAGGCCGCTGACGGCGGCGGCGACGACGACTTCTGACAGGACGGCGCGGATATGCGCGCCGCACGACAGCACAGCGGACGAAGACAAACCGAGGGTTTGCGGTCTTCGTCCGCTTTTTTTTGAGTAAACCCGAGCGTGCATTTCTTGCGATAAGTAAAAAAGAACGGCAAGAAATGGAATTTCCGATTGTAATCATAACGAGGAAGCGATGGCGCGAGCTTGAAGGCCGGGCACGACGGGCTGAGACCACCACCGACGTACTGAAGCATAGCGTTGAAGATTTGCGTAGGCGTCTGTCGGCGATGACCGCCATCATTGATGACCTGCGCCGCGACGTTCGTAGTCTTCGTAAAATAATAAACAAGAAAGAAAGAATATGGCAATACACTGGCAAGTAAAATTCCGCTCACTTAGAGCCGAGACGCTCTACACGGTGAACATCTACGACGCTGCCTACACGGGCGCGACGCCTGTGCAGCTGACTGGTGCCGCCCAGCCGTTTGAGACGCAGGAAGACGAGGACGATGATTTTTTTTCTCCGATTAGAACACAGAGCGGCTATCTGAGGATTGTAGATACCGGCGTTGACAATGATGACAATACGTTTAATTGGCGCGACATGATTGCCGAAACCGACACGTCCAGACCTGTTACACTTACGGATGACAACAACCGCGTGAGATGGCAGGGGTTCATACAACCGCAGAACTTCGGCGTTGGTTTGTATTTGTCGCCACAAGAGATAGAATTCCCCCTTCAGTGCCCTATCTCCATCACCGAGGGCATTGATATTAATTACAATCAGACGGCAATTGGCAATTTTGCCTACCTACTCAAATCAATCGTTGACAGCATCCCTACCTGTGCTCCAACCAATTTTGTTTTTCAGGGCGGAGATCGCGCCATGGACATTTTGCTCAAGCGAATCGACTGGCAAAACTTCGTGCTTGGTAGCGGCAACGAAGGAGATGAGGGTATGCCCATGTACGCTTGTCTGGAAGGCATATGCCTGTTTTGGGGGTGGACGTTGCGCGAATATGAAAGGACATGGTACTTCATTTGTGCAGACGACAGCACAGCCATGTCGTCCGGCTTAGTCTTGACTAAGACAGATATAGACGATTTAGCCTCTGGGACCATATTATGGGTGGACCCTGAGTCTATCTTTGTGAGCAGGTCAGTAGGCGACATATTCGCTTCGACGAACAATACAGATATGCAGCTTCGTGGCCCTCGAAAGGTTGTGATTACGTCAGATGCCAATATAGCCGATGATTTTATCATTAACCCCTTCGATAGCTTGCTTGAAGAAGCCATGAATGAAGCCGGTTGGCAGTTTAGTATTCGCTATGGTAACCAGTATATCAACCACACGAATGACGTTATTAACGTTGACCGTCGTAACCTCATTTTTCGCTGCTATGGCGGTGATGCTGCTTTTTGGCAGATCCGCACTGATGAAGGTTCAGAGACCGGTCATGTTGCAAGCATCAATGTCCTTGCTATTAAGAGCACGGGAAGTCCGAGTACAGGGCGTTTTGCGTCTTTTGAGACGAGATATATGCACGGATTCAGTGACGGTTTCTTCGTGATGAGCGGCGAGACGTACCGGGGTGCTGAAGAGTATATCTCGGGATCCTATAGTGGAAACCGAGAAATGTTCATGGCATTAGGCATCGGCAAAAGTCGGGATTCGGCCAAATGGTGGAATGGACGTGCGTGGCAAGACACTTACACTCGTTTCACCGTGACCGTTGGCAATAAAAAGCCCGAATTCTTTACTCGTTACTGGGTGAGCAACCAGCAAATGATCGAGACGAATATCATTGCCGTTGGTGTCGCCCTTCAAGGCTATCTGTATGGTGACTTCTTCGGAAGTTATGCCGGGGTCTATGGTGACCGCTCCGTACCTGAGACCGACGGTGTGAAAAGTTTTAACCTGAAGGACTTTGCCGTTCGGTTTTATAAGAACAGTGTGACAATTCGAAATACCTTTATAAACTCCAACTGGAATGCTATTACTGAGAAGAAAGACAAGAGCGAAGGTCGCTATATTGCTTCGAACAGCAACAGAACGCGAGACGAATATACGTCGGACAACATCTTCGCCAGCGACAACATGATGAAGCCCGGCTATGGTATCGTCATGAACACTGACGGTAGCCCACTGACGACATTCGACTATGCTACCGGTGCAGCTCGCCCCGAACAGCACAAGGCCGACCGTATTGCCGCCTACTGGTCGTCATCCAAGCGTTCAATAGAATGTAACCTTCTTGCCGATGGTGATATTGGCGGTGGTGAAACTGCCTCAAACATCTCACCCGTTCACAAGTTGGCCATTGACGGCACGCTTGTCTATCCCATCGCTATCAGCAGGATATGGCGTGATGACGTTATCAGAGTTAAGAATTTTCAATTATAAAATTATGGAAACATCATTTGACACTATTATTAGCATCCTGGGGCTCCTGCTCGGAGGCGGCAGCATCGGAACATTTTTAACCTGGCGATACCAGAGAAAGAAGGCCCAGGCCGAAGCCAAGCAGGCAGAGGCCGAAGCCGAAAAGACGAAGTACGAGGCGATGCAGGCCAACGCGCAGCTCATCAAGGACATCCAAGGAAGCTACCAGCAGCTGGCCGCCGACCTGAAGGCGAACCTTGACACGCAACAAGAGTACAACGAGGAGCAGAAGCAATACATCGCCGAGCTGAAGCAAGACCGGCAGCACCTGCGCGAAGAGCGCGACGAGCTGCGCAACCGCCAGGACAAGTTGGAGGCCACGGTGCGCGACCTTCAGTTTGAGGTGGCCAGAAACTCACGCATGGTGGCCTTCATGCGCCCTTGGCTGTGCGGTCGGGAAGGTTGCGCCATCCGTATTCCCGTAACCATCTCGGCCGCAGGGGAGATTGAGAAGCCGGAGATGCACGAGACCGAACAGACAAGTATCGATACCATCATCCATTAGCTAATAGATAATGTTATGTATATTTTAGTAAATAGTTTTTAGTTTGAAGTTTTTTGGGAATTTTTCTATCCGCAGCGGCGGAAGAGAGAGGGTGGCAGCGGCCACCCTCTTTTTTTTGTCTTCTCAGTAAACCCACATCAGGAAATCTGGGGAATGACAAAAAAGACATTATGTTTGAGTTTGAGGCAAACGAAGCTGTGATTGTAGAACAGCAAAAGGCACTGGAGGCCGCACTGACCAGCAACCCGCGGACAGAGAAGGTGTTGCGGGACATCATTCGTAAATTTATTCTTGAAGCCCGTCAAGAGGTAGTGCAGGGCATCACCTTCAAGCATGGCGACCCGCGAGGTGCTGCCAGAGCTGTGCGCACAGCAGTCTATAAGAAAGTGTTTGGTGCCAACATCAACATCTTGACAGGAAGTAAACGGCACGGCGAAAGCACCTATCGCCCGCCGCGCACGCTGAAACCAGGACAGCGCGGAGGCAACCGAAGGCCACGAAACCCCAATAAGACAAACCGCGACAAGTACGATGCTCTTGATCGTGGATTCATTCTGAGATGGCTGAACAGCGGTGTACACGACCGAGCCATCGAATTCAAGGCAGACGAAGCGAGAGAGCACGTGCACCGTGGAAGCCAGGGCGGAAATTTAGAGAAGTACGGCAAGACCATCAACACAGGACGCCGTGGTTCGATAGCACCACGTAACTTCTTCCGCCCGCTTGGTGATCGTGCGCTTGGAACGATGCGCGACAACCTGACAACGGCAATTGAGGAAGAATTGGCAAAACTGCTTCCGCACGATAAATGAAAGTAAACCTGAGAACGTAATAAGCCCGATTAGTGACTGCCCACTAATCGGGCTTTTCTATTCACAAATGGCAGATAGCGTAGTTAAACTTAGGATAGACTCGAAAGAGTATGATGCCAACATCAAGCGTGCCGGTGAAGCATTGACGCAATACTTCAACCGTGTGCGCCAAGGTGGCGGCACACTGGAGCACCTGGACGAGGGTGTAATGGACGCAGTGAAAGCTATGGGCGAGCTGGCTACCAAGTCCGACTCTACCCGTGGAGCCATGCGCGAACTGTTGCAGGCTACAGCCGACATGACAGTACAGTACCGCAGTCTGACCGACGCGGAAAGAGCTGCACCGATTGGTGAAGCTATGGCTCAATCGATAGCACAGATGACTGAGCGGGCTGGTGTGATGCGTGATGCCATGGACGATGTAACGGCCAGCATACAGCATGCGGCGAGCGACACACGGGTGTTCGACCAGGTAGCCGGCGGCATCTCGCTGATGACAAGTGGTTTTCAGACTGCCGTCGGTGCCGCCAACCTGTTCGGCATAGAGATAGGCAACCAAGAGAAAGTGCTGACCACGCTGGCATCGGCCATGTCTATCACCAACGGACTTCAGACGGCACAGAACCTGTTGCAAAGCCAGTCGGCATTGATGCAAGGAGTAATGGCAGCAAAATCAGGATTGGCAGCGGCTGCCCAGAAGGCTGTAGCTCTCGCCACGGGCGACGCTACAAAGGCACAGGCAGCATATAATGCTGTAGCAAACGCCAACCCCTACGTCTTACTGACTACTACCATCATGGGCCTCGTAGGTGCCATGACGCTATTCAGCAGTTCCGCCGACGAGAATGCTGAAAAGGCCAACAATGCGACGACCGCCATCGAAAATATGACAACGGCCGCACAGAGCTATATCGACATTATGCGTCAATTGGGTGCCAGTCAGGATACCCTGCTCACGATGGGCGTGGACTCAGCTAAGAGCATTTACGATGCTGCTGTCGCTCAACGCCAGAGCATTGAAAAGCAGATACGCGACGCAATGGACAGTATGGATCTTACAAGTGTCGGTGCTCTTGGTAAACAGCTGGAGAACGCCCGGCAAGCCGAAAAGAATGCTCAGGCAAACTACGGCAAAGCCCTCGATGCCCGTCGCAGTCAGGCTATGTTCAACCAAGAACTGATGAAGAGATGGGACTCGCTGAATACTGACCAAGAAATTGACGCAGCCATTCAAGCATTTACAAAACTCCGCCGTGAGACGGAGAGAGGTTCTGCTGCATGGAAAATGTATGATGACCGCATCACGAAGCTCCAGGATAAACTCCACAAGGCCGCCAAAACCACCACTAAGGGAGGGAGAGGTGGCGGCCGCGGCGGTGGTTCTGTCATTTCCACCGACCCCGCTCCCGCATACAGCATCGCTGGTCTGACAGCTCAGATGCAAGCCCTCCGAAAGGAGCAGGAATTAGTTACGAGCACGTCAGCCTGGGTGGAATACCAACGCAGGATATTCGGTGTTACCGACGCCATGAAGGTGCTTCGTGGAGAGCTATCCCCCCAGGGGCTTGGTGCTGTCTCATTCTCCGACGAAGTGCGAAAAGCGGTAGAAGCCGACCAGCAGTCATTTAAGAACAAGAAGTTGGATGTAAAGATTGTACAGCCAAAGGTAGAAAAAGCGGATATGAAGACGAGCGAGGTGCTTAGCAGTATCAGCAGTGCCGTGGGCAACATGGTGAGCGGTATTGAGGGTCTTGGCATAGAGATACCCAAAGGCATGCAGAATATGCTGGGCACGCTGAACAGCATTACCATGATTCTGACATCCATCGAAGCATTCCAGAAGGTCGGTACATTTCTTGGCATCTTTTCACACGGCGGCGTGGTAAAAGCCGCCAGCGGCTACACCGTTCCTGGCCGACGGTTCAGCGGCGACATGATACCAGCACGGCTGAATGCAGGCGAGCTGGTGCTCAACCAGGCACAGGCGGGCGTCATAGCCAGTGCGCTGCAAGACCGCGACTTCAGCGGCGGGGTGTCATTGCAGCCCTACGTTGAAGGCGAGCGTATATACCTTGGAGTAGAGAACACACTAAAGCGTAAGGGCAAGGGCGAGATAGTCACCACATCGATGCTCAGACGCATGGGACTAATGAATTAGAAAGATGATAATACACGGAAGAGATTTGATGGTGAAGCTGGGCGGCGTAGCCATTGCCGGTGCCCGTTCCTGCGAGCTGAACGTCAGCGGTGAAGCAATAGAGACCAGTTCGCCGACACAAGGCCTTTGGCGTACCTACATCCCTGGGAGGAAAAGTTGGACTGTCACCGCCAACCACCTTGTGACCGCCGTCGCCGGCAATGCCGCCAAGGTGAATTCGGTGGTGACGCTGACCTTCGGCAAGCGCGACAGCAGTGAGGTGATGACAGGACAGGCCATCGTCACCGGGTGGCGTTGCACCGGGACGCTGGGCAACCTGTCGCAAGGTGTTTTCTCGTTCCAGGGCAGCGGGCCGTTGGAAGAGGTCGAGTAAACCCCAGCAAGTAAAACAAGCAGAAAGAAAAGGAAAGAACTATGGAGTTATTTGGAACAAACTTTAACTTTTTCCGCCGCCGCGAGAGTGTGCCCGCTGGTTCTGCCAGCGGGGTAATCACCACCACCGACCCCGCCGCGCCGGAGAACCAGACGCAGCCGAAGGGCGGCAACTGGGCGGCTAACGTGGTCAGTCCGCACGGGATGTCGTCGCTCATGGTGCCAGCGTGGCACCGTGGCGTGTCGCTCATCATGCAGACGATGGGACAGATGGAAGTGGAGTACCAGCGCAAGGACATGGAGGGCGGCAACTACGTGGAGAGCCTTCACGGCGACAACGGCAAGCTGAACTACCTGCTTCAGGTGCGGCCCAACCCCTATATGTCGGCCTCGCAGTTGCAGGAACAGATAGAATTTCGCAAAATCTACTTCGGCAATGCCTACGTGTACTTGGACCGCAGCATTGGCGATACGTGGCCCCGTGCTCTGTGGCTCTGTCAGGCGGGAATTATCAACACGGGGACTGACACCTACACTATCCAATATACGCCCCGTGCAGGCAAGTCGGTGGTTAAGACGGTGCCGATGGAAGACGTATTGCACTTCCGCAACACGTTCCTCACGCCCGATTTGCTCTACGGCATCCCGACGCTCCAATTCGCCATGCGGTCGCTACAGATTTCGGCCACGGGCGACGAGCAGACCCTTCAGGACATGGCCAAGGGTGGCCGTTACAAGGTGCTGCTTCAGGAGAAGGAGGCGCAACCCGTCGGTACCCGTGGACGTGCCAACGCGAACCAGCTGAAGGAAATCACGCGGCGGTTCCGTGAGGATTGGGCCAGCAACGACGTGCTGCTGCTCGACAACGTGGCGGGTGCTCAGATGCTCAGCCAGACCTCGCAGCAGTTACAGCTCTTGGAGAGCCGCGGCTTCGAGGTGAAGAGCCTGGCGCGGTTGCTGGGCATCCCCCTGGTGATGATGATGGAGGGCGACGGCGGCTCGTACAAGATGCCTGAACTGGCCACGCAGGAGTTCATGCTGCGCACCATCCAGCCGCGAATCCGCGAGCATGAAGATGAAATGAACAGCAAACTGCTCAGCGTCGGCGATTTTGGCAAGCGACGCATCCACATCTGCGAGAAGGCCCTGCGCCGTCTTGACCCGATGCAGCAGGCCAACCTCGACAAGAGTAGGCTGGAAACGGGAGCCATGACCATCAACGAGATTCGCCAGCAGTACGACCAGCCTGCCGTGGAGAACGGCGACGAGCCGATGGCCAGCGCGAACATGATGACACTGAAGGCTCTCATCGCAAAGAGCGAGGGCGCAACGGAACTGAAGCCGGGTAACTACACCGTGAGCGACCCTGCGGGAAAACCGCAGGGCACAGCGGCCAACGGAGAGGAGGGCGCATAGATGGGTTACAGCAGCGGGATGTTAGACAAGAAGGTCGGTATTTGGTCGGTTGACCGCCAGGCCGACGGCCAGACGGGCGTGAGGGGCACGGGCGGCGTGAAGTACGTGTGCAACGGATGTGTCTGGGGCAGCGTGAAGTGGAACAAGGGGCAGCGGGCCATGATGGAGGGTGCACTGGAAAGCTACGACGTGGTGATGATTCGCATGAGATGGAGTGACAGCCGCTCCCGCAACCTCGACAAGGACTGCCGCCTGACCGCCGAGGGCAAGACCTACCAGATACTACAGTTGCAGGATGACCGACGGGAGAACATCGTGCAGATCATCGCTCAAGAAACAAACGAACAATTAGGAAAGGAACTATGACAACAGCAGAAGAACTTTATCAGCAATTTCTCAGCCGCTACGAAGCGGCCATCAACAGCGGCGACATGACCCGAATGGGTGAAATGGTGCAGCGTGTCATGCGCTGGCTTATCGCCTACGAGCCTGACATTGCAGCCCAGGCCATCGCCATTCTCGACGGCGACAAAAGTCAAGAATGTCGCAACTATCTGAACGAACAGGAGGCGCGAGCCATCGTGGATGGAATGTCGCCAAAACCCAGATGGGAATTAGAAAAGCTGGAAGAAATGCTACGAAATGCAGGCATGACCACCGACGAGCCGCCATACTTCAACCGCTGGGCATTGCTCACTGACATGTGCAGGATACAGTCGGACAATTTCGACACGTTGAAGCGCATCATCGGTTCGCCCAGCCATCCAGCCACCAGCGAGGAAATGCTGGCCGCCATCTACCAACTTGCACTGAACGATCTCCGTGACGAGGACGGCAAGTTCAACATCCGCAAATATTTCGACCTATGAAGAAAAGACAGACCATCGCCATCGTGCACTACAACACGCCCGAACTCACTGAGGCGTGCATTATGAGCCTCCGAAAGACCGGATGCCAGTGGCCCGTCGTGGTCTTCGACAACAGCGACGAACTGCCGTTCAAAAAACGCATGGCTGGCGTTAAGCGCATCGACAACACCCAAGGCCAGCTCATCGACTTCGACGAACTGCTGGCTTCATTCCCCGAAAAATGCTGGGACATAGCCAAGCTGAGCAACTACGGCTCGCTGAAGCACATCGCCAGCGTGCAGAAGTTATGGGAGCTGTTGCCCGACGGCTTCATCCTCGTGGAAAGCGACATTTTGCTCCGGCAAGACCCAAGCCCACTGTGGCAGGAGGAATATGCCAGCGTGGGCCGCATACAGTGGCATCAAAAAGGCAACCAGTTTGACATCCCCCGTATGCTTCCGTTCCTGTGCTACATCAACGTGCCGCTGCTGACGGCCAACGGCGCTCGCTACTACGACCCGAAGCGGTGCTGGGCAGTTGCAGGCGCAACCCGGAATGTGCGCGGAAACTGGTACGACACCGGCGCGGCCATGCTTGAGGACATCATGCGCACCAAGCCGCAGCTTGTCGCCCGCAACATTATCCGCCTTGACGACTACTATGTTCACTACAAGGGTGGCTCGTGGCGGAAGAACGACATGAAGAGTCAGGCCGAGTGGCTGAAGCAGAATGAGGAATTGTGGAGTAAACAATAAAAAAACGCATGATGACACCGAAAAAGTAAAAACACCGACGAAAAGCAATGAAAATCCTGCTTGCAACACACTATCTCGCTCAGACGGGTGGCACCGAAACCTACACCTACGCCCTGGCTATGGAACTGAAGCGGTTGGGTCACACGGTGGAGCATTTTGCCGTCGTGCGCGGCGCAGTTTCGGCGATGCTCGAAAAGGAGGGTGTGCCGTGGATGCAGGCTGACCACTACGACCTCGTTCTGGCCAACCACACGACGGCGGTGAAAGAGACGTTCCGGCATGGCTATACCATCCAGACGTGCCACGGGGTCATTCCCGAACTGGAGCAGCCGTCGCCCTTCGCCGATGCCCACGTTGCCGTGTCAGAGGAGGTCAAAGCCCACCTGAAAGAGTTTGGCTTTGATTCTATCGTCATCCCCAACGGCATCAACTGCGAGCGGTTCTATCCGAAGAAACCCGTGTCTCCGACGCTCTCCACGGTGTTGTCGCTGAGTCAATCTGAAACGGCCAACGACTTCATCCGTGGCTGCTGCGAGAAGATGGGCGTGAAGTTCCTGAAGTGCAACAAGTACACCGACAACGTGTGGGCGATTGAGGATGTCATCTGCCAGGCTGATCTCGTGGTTGGTTTGGGCCGCTCGGCCTACGACGCAATGGCATGCGGTCGCTGTGTGTTGGTCTATGATTTTCGCGATTATATGAACGAGTACCTTGGCGACGGTCTGCTGACGCCGGATAGCATCGGGCGGGCAATGTCGCACAACTGCTCGGGCCGTTCCAGCCGCCTGAAGTACGACGAGCAATCCTTCATACAGGAAATGCAGAAGTACACCCCGATGCTGGCGGCATGGAGCCGCGAGTACGCTCTTGAACACCTGAGCATCCAAAATGCGGCCGGGAAATACTTGGACTATTACGAAGAAAACCACGCCAAGAAGTAATTTCGATTGGTAAACCCAACGCACGAAAAAATACGATTAACGTAACGTGAAACGAAAAATAACGTAAGGACAAATTAAAATTGACGTAACGATATGGCACAATTAACACTGAAGGTCAAGAAGGTGGCCAACAAGAACCTTCGCACGAAAGTAAACGGTTTCGCCAGTCGCGCCATCGCTAACGGCGTAGCCACATTCGACGACATCTGCGCACAGGCAGCGAACAACACGACGCTCCACCCGAAGGAGCTGGCACTGGCTTTCGGGCTGGCTCTCGACGCAGTACGCGACGCGCTCAAGAACGGCAAGATTGTTGACCTCGACCAGATTGGCCGACTCTACCCCGCCATCAGCAGCCACTGGACTGAGACGGAGGATGAGCAGACGCTTGACGGACTGACCAAGCGCGTGGCCTACCGTCCGAGCACCGAAATCAACACAGCCATTGCAGGTGCAAAGCTGGCGTGGGCTACGGCAAAGGAGGCTGCCGAGAGCGACAACAACGGCACGACCACTGACACGGGCGACGATGACAACCAGCAGGGCGCTGGCGGCGGCGGTCAGTCAGACTTGGAAGGGTAAACATGAGACGGCAAAATGAATGATAAGTAATGTTTAGAAAATGACACCCAACCCGACAAAAGCGGAAATCGAAGCCCTGGAGCGTGAAGTCCAGCGCAAGCGAAACCCCAACGTGCGCCGTGCAGTAAACCCCGCACGCGAATACGACCGATAAGTAACGAATAATTTCAGTTGACATGAGCAAACAAGTAAGATTTATCCCTACACAGAACTGCGGCTTGCAAATACGCGAGCCGCAGGAGGGGCAGACCGCCAGCCGACGCATAGCCGGACGGCCCATCGTGTTCGGTGTGCGCTCTAACAACCTCACGCCCTGGAGCGACTACCGCGAGGTGTACGAGGTGCTGGAGCCTGGCTGTATCTCAGCCGAAGTCATGCAGAAGAGCGACATCGTGCTGAACACCAACCACCGCAACGACGTGTCGTGCATCCTTGGCCGCTACCGCAACAGCGACAAAGACACGCTGAAGCTCGAACTCCGTGCCGACGGCGTGGACTGCGACTGCGACCTGCCTAACACCACCACCGCCGACGATACGCTGGAACTCATCAAGCGCGGCGACATCGACGGCATGAGCTTCGCCTTCGAGGACGATTGGGAAGACTCCGAGAACGGCGTGAGCTATGAGCGTATGCGCGACGAAGAGACGGGCAAGAAGGAAATCTGGGTGCGCCATGTGAAGCGCATAACCGCCCTCTACGACGTGAGCGTAGTGACCCACCCCGCTTACGAGCAGACCACCGTCGGCGTGCGTGAACAGGGCGACCGCATCAACGAGGCCATCGAGGCCCAGCTGAAGCGTGAGCAGAACACTGACGATGACCCCGACAAGAAAGGCGAGGGCGAAGGTGGAGAGACCGACGAGGAGCGCGAGGCCCGCGAAAAGGCAGAGCGCGAGGCACTGGAGGCGAAAGAACAGCGCGAGCGCGAGGCCGTGGCCGTCATGCGTATGCGCCGCAACCGTCTTTCGCTGATGAACAGAGAAATCGAAGACATTATTTATTAACCCCCTTAAACGTTTAAGCAGACATGAACAAAAAGGAAATTATGCAACTGATGTCTCGCAACCGCGAGATTCAGGACAGCTTTGCCGCCATGTACGACAAGGCCGAGAAGGAGAAGCGTGAACTGACCGCCGAGGAGAAAGTCCAGGAGGAGCAGCTGAAGCGCGAGTTTGAAACCAACCAGCGCAGCATCAAGATGTATGCCGACGAAGCCACCGTGGCTGGCATCCGCGAAAGCGAGAACAAGAACCAGCAGCTGCGTGAGTACCTGAAGGACGTGCAGCAGAAGCGTGCCAACGCTACCACCGTGCTGCTCAACCCCGTCACCTCGGGTACTGACCAGAACGCCACCGCCAACATCTACGCCAGCGGTGCCATCCCCATCACCATCCATGACGTAATGGACACGAAGGTTGAGGGCACGACCCTTCCTGCCGGTGTGACCATCCTGACGGGTGTGGTCGGTGACAACCTGTGGCCTATCAGTGCCGACGACGTGGTGGCCAGCGTTGCAAACGAGGTCGCTCAGATTGAGGAGCAGGCTCTGAACTTCACCAACATCAAGGCCGTCTCGGAGCGCGTCGCCCTGGCCGTTGCCGTCAGCAACAAGGCCATCGACAACGCTGCCTTCGACCTCTTCACCTTCGTCACCATGAAGATTCGCAAGGCTCTGAACATCCTGCTGGCCAAGCGTATCTATTCGCACGCCCAGTGGGCCGACGCCTTCAAGGGCCCGTTCTCGCTCGTCACCGCTGGCACCATCACCAAGGGCGACGGCTTTGCCAAGGCTCTGGCCGCTGCCGTCGCTGGCGTTGCAGACCTCGGCTTCGAGGGTGAGCCGACCATCATCATCGACAAGGTGACTGAGGCCGAGCTGAAGTACACGCCCGCCAACGACTTCAAGGGAAACACCGACGCTGTGATCAAGGACGGCAAGCTGGCTGGCTACAACTACATCACCAGTGGCCACATCAACGGCGAGCTGAACGGCTCCGGCCAGTACGTGAAGTCTTCCGACCGCTACATCGGTATCGGCTTCTTCGAGTACCTGGCAGTGCAGCAGCATGGCGAGGTGCGCTTCTCGGTCGATTCGACAAGTGCCGCCGTGGCTGGTCGCAACAGCACCGTCTTCACGCTCAACACCGACTTCTCGGCCACCGAGCTCAGCCACAAGATCAACGGTGGAGCCGACAACAGCGCACCGAAGGCCTTCAAGCTGCTGAAGATTGTGGAGGAGCAGGAAACTGCGTAATCCTGAAATCAAGTTCATAGTTCTTGATGATTGCCCGTAGGACGGCGGCGATGCAAAAGCAACAGCCATGACCGTGCCTGCGGGCTCTTTCTTTTCCCCGCGGTCACTGTGCCCGTCGGTTTTGCCGACGGGGAAAAGTAAACCCCCGCCCCCAAAATCGCCGAAGGTAAAAGACGAACAGATTATGGAATTTCTGAAACTGGACTATATTCGCCAGCACTCCCGGCTATGCAGCAACGAGGAGGACGCGCTGCTCACCGAGTACGCCAACTCGGCTGAATGGATCATCGCAAACTGGCTCAACCGTGGCGGCACACCCGCCAGCACCGTCGCCTCGCTCATGGAGGAGTACGGCTGCGTCCCCGAACCCATCCTGGAGGCCGGGCAGCTGCTCGTAGACAACAGCTATCTTCACCGCAGCCCCACCGAGACCACCAACCTCTCCGCCGTCCCCTACGGCACCATCGACTTCAAGCTGGAGCCGTTCCGCATCGCCGTCTGAGTGTGCCCGCTGGTTTTGCCAGCGGGAGTAAACCCTAACGCCAAAACCGCCCGAAAGATATATGGATAAAGACAGAATCATACAGCAAGGCGACACCGCCAAGTTCCAGGTCACCATCACGCATGAGGACTTCGACCAGCAGACCGACCCCTTCCGCGTGGTCGTTCACGGCGGCATACCCGACACGCCCGTCACCATCGACCGTGCCGACATGCTCCACGACGAGGACGGTAATTTCTTCATGCTGGTGCCTACCGCCGGGCTGGTTGGTCCACTGAAAGCCTACTGCCACTACTGCGTAACAGACAGCGACATGGGCAGCGGACAGCGTGAGGAGATAGACATCCAGATGCTGGCCTTCGTCACCGATGATCCCTGCCCGCACATCCCCGGCGGCTGCGGGTGCGCCTCTAATGCCCATGTGCAATACAGGAGAGTGTATGGCAGCGACGTGAACACGGCATGGCTGAATCTGCGCACCAGTGAGCAGCAGCCCATCGTGGACAGCGAGGGCCGCCAGCTGCGCGTACACAAAAGCCCAGAAGATTACGAGGATAAATAAAAGACAGAAAGATATGGCAACAAATTATGACTTGAACAATACCGGCCCCGAGGTGCAAGAGCGTCTTGACCAGGTATTCCCCAACCAGGAGGCCATCAGCACAGAAGAGCAGAACCGTGCCGATGCCGACGCTGCGATGCGTGAGGAGATGAAAGCCTACACGGACGCTGAGAAAGATCGGGCGCAAGGCGCGGAAACGGCCCTTGTCCTGCAGGATGGACACGGACTCATAGCCGCCTGCAAAGTTCAGGCCCATCTTCTCTGCAACATAGGCCGCCGTAGGCGCTGCCACGTCGGAGGCATAGGTCATAATGCCGTCGATCTGCTCCTCACGGGCAATTCGCAGGACCTCGTCCATATCTGTTGTGCTGCAGGCATAGCTTTTGTCCGCCAGAGCAAAGCTTTCACTTGCGGGATTTCCATCAAGTGCAATGCAGAAATGCCCCATCTGTTTTACTTTATTGATTACAAAGGACTGAAGAAACGATGCGCCTAAGACCATTACTTTCTTCACGTTGTATTCACCTTCCTCTATCTGTGTTGATTGGCAGAGCATCTGTTGTGTATCTG
>CALGCG010000087.1 GCA_937884485.1 uncultured Bacteroidales bacterium | reverse complement strand
AGTCCATACCTGGCCTCCCATAAGGAATGCCACGTGCTTTCCGTCAGCGCTCCATCGTGCGTTCGAGATGCTCTTTCCGGATGTGGTAAGCTGCTGATTGTCAGATCCGTCAAGCTTGCAGATGAAAAGATTGCGTACGCTTCTGTTCTCCTCGGTGGAGGTGTAGCTTACTCCGTACATGATATGCTTTCCGTCAGGTGAGACCTGCGGGTCAGAAAGTCTTCCGAATGCCAGAAGGGCTTCCGGGGTCATGTGCCCTTCCTTGATGGTTATTCCGCTTTTGGCTATATAGCCCTCGCTGCTGATTACATTGTTTTCGTTCATGGTGCATGAAGTTAATGTCAGGATGCCAAGTGCAATGGCTGCTTTGCTTATGTGTTTCATGATATGCTGTGTTTTAAACGGTTTGTATTAAAGATTGAGGGTTGTCAGGTTGAACGGGGTGTCGGTCTCGGTGCCGAAGGCGTTGGCCAGGAAGTTCTGGAAGTCGCTGGGCATGGGCTGGATGGTCTCGATGTTGCTGCTGTTGACCATGCTTGTGCTGGTGCGGCGGTGGATGCGGGGGGCGTTGGAGGCTGGCGGCTCGAGGGTGGCGTTGTCGGCCAGTTCGATGGCGGGGACTTCGATGGTGGCTGTCGCTGGCTCCTCGACGGCTTCGGTTCCTTTGGTCTCCGGCTCGGGCAGGGGTGCTTCCTCGGCGGCGGCAAGGACTGCAGCGGTGGAATGGAAAGTTTTGGAGGGTTTCGGGGGTATGGTTTCTATAGTTTCTATAGTTTCTATAGTTCCTATAGTATCTATAATCTCTCCGGCCTCTGCCACCAGCACCGGCTGCTCGCCTGCTCTGCGGAAAAGGCCTGGCATTGTCAGCAGCACCAGGGCTATGCTGGCGGCTATTCCCGCTGCCCATACGGGCCACAGGCGGCGGCTTCTGGCCGGAGCGGCGGGGGCTGTCGCGGCCTCGAGCTGCTGGCGCAGCTCCGCCTGGCGGCGGCGGTTGGCCTCGGTGGTGCGCTTGGCGGCGAAGAGTTCTTGAAGTTCCTTGTTTTCCATATCTTTGTTTCCTTATTTAATCATTGATTTCAGGGCACTCATGGCGCGCGAGAGGGTGGCGTAGACGTTGGTGCTGCTCATGCCCAGGCGGCGTTGCATCTCCTCGTGGCTGACGCCCTCGATGTAGCGCATCGTCACCGCCTCGCGCTGGCGCTCCGGCAGCTGGGCCATCATGGTGTCCAGCCGTGCGGCGCGTTCCTCGGTGAGGGCCACCTCCTCGCGGATGGCGTCGTCGTCGACGGCGTCGAGGAACTCGATGCGGTCGGTGGCAATGTCGTGGCTCTTGCGGAGGAAGGAGATGCAGCGGTTCTTGAGGCTCTGCATGGCGTAGGCGCGGAGGTCGCGCACATGCTCCATCTCGTTGCGGCGCTGCCAGAGGTCGATGACGGTTTCCTGCACGGTGTCCTCGGCGTCGGCCTCCGAGTGCAGCAGCTTCTCAGCGGTGAGCTGCAGGGCGGGCTGGAGGGCCATCAGGGTGTCGAGGAGTGCTTCTTGTGCCATGTTTGTTGTCCGTTGTTTGCCCTATTGACGCAAGAAGTGCTGAAATCTTACAAAAAAAGTGAAAAAAGTTTTTTTATTTTATCCTGCAACCGATAATCTCGATGCGGCGTGCCAAGGCGGCAGGCAGGCCGTAGACGGGGTCCTGCGAGGTGCTCTCGGTGGTGGGCTGCACAGCGCCGTGGGGCTTCTGCTCGATGAAGAGTCGCCCCTCGGTGAGGGCATCCTCGAAGACTCCTCCGCGCCACGTGCGTATCATATTAATAAAACTGCCGATGCGTCGGCGCGAGAGGTTGAGGTTGTAGTCACTGCGGGCCAACGGGCTGGCGTAGCCGGCGATGGTGATGGTGATGCTGTGGCCGGCGTCGAGCAGACTCTCCACATACTCCAGCAACTCTTCCGTGCGGTTGAAATTGCCCACCACGCAGGTGTCGAAGAAGAGGGCCATCATGGCCGAGTCGTCGGCGTTCTGCTGGCGAGAGATGTATTCGTTGCGCAGCGCGGCATAGCGCCGCTGGCAGTCGGGGTAGGAGGTCTCGGTGACCACCTCGCGGCTCTGCGGGTCGGGGTCGTCGTTGTGGAAGTAGAGGAACAGGGGGAACATGAACCTCTGCACGCGCTGCTGGATGGTGTCGATGTTCTCCACCACGGTGTCCACCACCGGCACCTCTACCACGAAGCCCGAGTCGATGCCCCAACGGTAGAGGTCGTTGCAGCAGGTGGAGTCGGTGAGGAAATAGCTGTCGCTGCGGTTGGAGGCCAGGTATCCGCCCACGGGACGCCCGCTGAGGCTGTCGTAGTCGGTGATGTTAAAGTAGAGGTCGTTCTGTTCGCTGTTGAGGCAGTGGCATACGGCTTCGGCCTTCTGCCAGGTGTTGCGCTGTCCCTGGGCGCAGTAGATGTCATGGCCGCCACGGCCCCCGTCGCGGTCGCTGCTGAAGTAGAGCACGCCGTTGCGCTGGTCGTAGAAGGGCGTCAGCTCGTCGGCAGCGGAGTTGACCATGGGTCCCAGGTTGACGCATTCGCCGCTCTTGCCGTTCTTGACGATGGTGTACCAGATGTCGTTGCCGCCCAGGCCGCCCGGACGGTTGCTGACGAAGTAGAGGATGACCGTGCTGTCGGCCAGACGGCCCACGGCGGGCTGCGTCGAGGTGTAGCCCTCCATGTTCACCGGCCCTTTGAGCCTGACGGGCTTCTCCCAGCCGCGGCGTTTCTTCTTCTTGGCGAAGAATATCTCGCAGTCGAGGGTCTCCACGTCGCCGCGGGTGAAGTAGAGGTCCTGGCTGAGGGGGTCGAGGGCTATGTTGCCCGTGTGGTCGCGCTTGGCGTTGAGGCCCCAGCGGTCGAGTTTGGGGCGCGACACCTTGCCGCTCTTGGCTATGCGGGCCTGGTAGACCTGCATCACGCCGCCGCCCATGTCGAAGTGGCTGTTGGTCTTCACCTTGGGCGGCATCGACGAGTAGACCATCACCGTGTCGCCCACGCGCAGGGCGCCGGTCTCGCTGCCGGGGGTGTTGAAGGGTTTCTCCAGGTGCACCACGCGGTACTGGCCCCAGGCCGAATTGAAAGTTGAAAATTGAAAATTGAAAAGGAGGCTGACGCAGAACGTCAACCTAACCATTCGTTTTATGAACCCTGATAATTTCAACTTTCAATTTTCAATTTAAATGATCGGGCAGGGCAGGGCGCCGCGGTGGACGGTTTCCTTTTTGCCTATCTTGTAGATGACTCCCAGCTCGAAGGCTCCCAGCGTGTGGCTGGCTTCGGCGAGGGTGGAGAGGTTGGCGTCGTAGCTCAGGCCGAAGATCCACGCCGTCCATTCCACCGCCAGGTTCACCGACAGTGCGTCGCCGTGCCTGCCCAGCAGTCCGGCGCTGAAGGCGAGGTAGTTGCGTGGGCGCTCGTTGAAGTACCACTTCAGGTCGGCACCGTAGACCAGTTCGCTGAACTCTTTCTGCATCTGGAATCCCACCACGGGCATCACGCTCCACTGCGGGTGGAAGCGCCATTCGGCACGCGCATAGGCGTTCCAGCGGCGGCTGAGGCGGGTGTCGCTCAGGCCGAGGTAGGAGATGTCGGGCTCGTTGAGGTTGCGCACCGAGAGGCCTGCTTTGGTGTAGAACTGGTCGTGCACCTGCCAGAACCACGCCGCGCCGACTCCCAGGGTGGGGTAGAGGGCCTTCTCGCGCACGAAGGTCTCTGTGGCGTCGGCCAGGTCGATGTCCTCCAC
>CALGCG010000086.1 GCA_937884485.1 uncultured Bacteroidales bacterium | reverse complement strand
TGCTGGGCTGGTCGGTGAGCCAGCTGCTGTCGGCCGTCGGCGCCAACGTCAAGAAAGTCAACCTGGTGAACGACCGCGGCATCCACATCTGCAAGAGCATGCTGGCATGGCTGCGCTACGGCAACGGCGAGACCCCCGAGAGCACCGGCATGAAAGGCGACCACCTGGTGGGCAAATACTATGTGGAGTTCGACAAGCACTACAAGAACGAGATAAAAGAACTCACCTCACAAGGCATGGACGAGGAGCAGGCCAAGAAGGAGGCCCCCCTGATGGTGGAGGCCCAGAGCATGCTGAAACGCTGGGAGGAGGGCGACCCCGAGGTGCGCGCCCTCTGGGAGAAGATGAACGGATGGGTCTACGCCGGATTCGACGAGACCTACACGCGCCTGGGCGTGGGATTCGACAAGGTGTACTACGAGTCGAACACCTACCTGCTGGGCAAAGAGCTGGTGCAGAGAGGCCTCGACATGGGCGTGTTCTACCGCCGCGCCGACGGGGCCGTATGCTGCGACCTGACGGCCGACGGCCTCGACCATAAAGTGCTGCTGCGCAGCGACGGCACCAGCGTCTACATGACCCAGGACCTCGGCACGGCACAGCTGCGACACAACGACTTCGGCGCCGAAAGGCTCATCTACGTGGTCGGCAACGAGCAGGACTACCACTTCAAAGTGCTCAAACTCATCCTCGGCAAGCTGGGCTTCGACTGGGCCGACAAGGTCTATCACCTCAGCTACGGCATGGTGGAGCTGCCCAACGGCAAGATGAAGTCGAGAGAGGGCACGGTGGTGGACGCCGACGACCTCATCGACGAAATGGAGAAGACCGCCGAGGAGATGAGCCGCGAGCACGGCAAAAACGACGACCTCAGCCCCGAGGAGCAGCACCACCTCTACCACATCCTCGCCCTCGGCGCACTGAAATACTTCATCCTCAAGGTCGACCCCACCAAGAACATGCTCTTCAACCCCGCCGAAAGCATCGACTTCAACGGCAACACAGGCCCCTTCATCCAATACACCCACGCCCGCATCCGCAGCATCGTGCGCAAAGCCGGCGAGGGTGGGGGAGAGAGCCTCTCCGACGTGGCCATGAACGACAAGGAGCGCCAGGTGGTCAAGGTGCTGCACGCCCTGCCCGACACCCTGCGCCAGGCCGCGGCAGCCTACAGCCCCGCCATGGTGGCCAACTATGCCTACGAACTGGCCAAAGCCTTCAACAGCTTCTACCAGGACACTCCCATCCTGAAAGAAACCGACGCAAAGGCCAAACACTTCCGCATACAGCTCTGCGCCATGGTGGCCACAGCCCTGAAGAACACAATGAACATCCTCGGCATCAAGGTGCCCGAAAGAATGTAACAATCAACTAAAAACAACACTTATGGAACTGTTTGAACAGCATTTGGACATTCCGTCGTATCTGTGCGATCGCCACGACCGGCTGCACCCGTGGGCGGCAGTGAGGCTCTGCCAGGAGGTGTCTGAATTCCACAGCAAGGCCACCGGCATAGGCTATGAGGACATGCTGAAACAGAACAGGATATGGATTATCTCGCGCGCGTACTATATTATATATAGACGCCCTGCGGCCTTCGAAAAGGTTATGTTAAGTACGTGGTCGCGCGGAAACGACGGTCTGTTTGCCTTCCGCGACTACCGCATGAAGGATGCGGCAGGCGAGACGCTGCTGGCCGGCACCACATACTGGCCCATGATCGACTTCGCCAGCCGGCGACCCATACGCCTGAAGGAAGCCCTGGCAGACTACGAATACCATCAAGAGGAAGCCACCGACCACAGTGTGCTCGACCGGCTGCGGATGCCCGACATGTCGGTTCCCGATGGCCAGCACGAACAACTGGCTACATTTTCGCTCATCGACCACGCACAGCATGTCAACAATTCGGAGTACGTCCGACTGGCTATCGACAGCCTGATGCAATCCGACTTCAACATCGACCGCCCGTTCAGCATCGAACTGAACTACCAGCACGAAACACAACCCAACGACAAGCTCTCAGTTTTGCGTAAACGGGACAACGATGCTACTTTTGTCCAAATATCGAATTCTCGTGGACTTAGCGTTGCAGCAAAAATCGTTGAATGCTGACATTGCCCTTCCGTCCCGGATATCCAAATACTGAATATCGGGGTTATGTTAAGTAAATATGACGAATAATATCCCCGTGCAGGCTCCACCCTTGCACGGGGATTTTTTATTTGGATGCGGCAATCAGCGCATCGATGTCGATATGGCAGATGTGTTTCAGTTGGGCCACGCTGCCGTGAGTGACAAAACTGTCGGGAATGGCCAGGACGGTTATCCTGCCGCATTGTTCGGAATGATGCTCGGCGAAATATGTTTCAACCGATTCGCCGAATCCTCCCAGTTTCACTCCATCCTCAATGGTGATGATTTTCTTGTATCCCTTGGCAGCAATGTCATCAAGCAAGCCGCAGTCCAACGGCTTGAGGAAGCGCATATCATACACGGCAGCAGAAACACCCTCTTTCTCAAGGGCTTCTGCTGCTTTCATGGCATCGTTGCCAGGGAATCCGAGGCTGACAAAAGCGACATCACTCCCCTCTCGCAGGCAACGCCCCTTCCCTATCTCCAGTTTCTCCATCGGCGACTGCCAGTCGCTGTAGACGCTTGAACCGCGGGGATAGCGAATCACTATAGGACCTGTGCCGGGAAGTTGGGCTGTGTACATCATGTGGCGCAACTCATGGTCGTCCATGGGGGCGCAAATCGTCAATTCCGGTATAGGTCTGAGGGCCGCCAGGTCGAACACACCGTGATGTGTGGGGCCATCGTCGCCGACAAGGCCCGCGCGATCCAGACAGAAAACGACAGGCAGGCGCTGCAACGCCACGTCGTGAATCATCTGGTCATAGGCTCTTTGGGCAAAAGAAGAGTAGATGTTGCAAAACGGCACCATCCCTTGTGCCGCGAGGCCGGCGGCAAAGGTTACCGCATGTTGTTCCGATATGCCGACGTCGAAGACTCGGTCGGGCATGCGATCCATCATTAGGTTGAGCGAGCACCCCGTGGCCATGGCCGGGGTGATGCCCACTATGGCGGGGTTTTTCTCGGCCAGTTCTATAATGGTGTGGCCGAAAACCTCTTGAAACTTGAGCGGTTTGCCTTGCGTGCTGTTGAGAATCTGCTGTCCTGTATGGGCGTCGAATTTGCCGGGAGCATGATAGACAATGGGGTTCTGCTCGGCCTGCTTGAGGCCTTTGCCCTTGCGCGTAACCACGTGCAGCAGTACCGGTCCGCTGATGTTTTTCAATCGTTCCAGGATGTCTGTCAGTCCGACAATATCATGGCCGTCGACAGGGCCAAAATACCGTATACCCAAGGCTTCGAAAACATTCGGCGTGCCAAGGGCGATGGTTTTTGCCAAGCGCGTCATCTTCTGCGCAAAACCCTTGGAGCGCTGACTGAATCCTTTTCCGGTGTCCAGTTTCTGCCATACCTGCTCCTTCAATTGGTTGTATCGCGGCGAGGAGGTGATGCGCATCAGATTATTGTTGAGGCCGCCTACGGCCTTGTCTATCGAGATGCCGTTATCGTTGAGTATGACGAGGATATTGGCTTTGGACAGGCCTACATTGTTCAATGCTTCAAAGGCTTGTCCTCCCGTCAATGAGCCGTCGCCGATGACGGCAATATGCTTGCGTGTGGTGTTGCCGAGCATGCGCGACGCCACCGCCATGCCAAGGGCGGCGGAAATGGAGGTGGAGCTGTGGCCGGTGCCGAAGGCGTCGTAGGTGCTTTCGCTCATTTTGGGGAAGCCGCTGATACCGTTGTAGGTGCGTATGGTCTGGAATGCCTCGCGTCGGCCGGTGAGGATCTTGTGGGCATAGGCCTGGTGGCCCACGTCCCAGATGAGTTTGTCGTCGGGGGTGTTGAATACATAGTGCAAGGCCACGGTGAGTTCGACGGTGCCGAGGCTCGAGGCCAGATGGCCAGGATGGGTGGAGAGGGTGTCGACGATATAGGCGCGCAGTTCGTCGGCAATGGATTGCAGTTGTCCCGGATCAAGCTTCTTGAGGTCGGCGGGACTGTTTATATCGCGCAAGGTCATTGTTGTTCTCTTTGGTTATTGAAGTCGTAGCTGGGCACCTGCTTGGGCAGTGGGGCGAAATCTTTGTTCAGCTTCTTGTCCGAGAGGCGGCCTTGGGCACCCTGGCGCAGTTCCCACTTGCCATCGACGAAAGCATAGGCAAGCTCGGTTCCCGACGGCACATAATATTGATAGAGACCTTCCATGCCGGGAATCTGGGCTTCCACTTCGTCGAAGATGATTACCTTCTCTTTGTGTTCCTTTACTATTTCGACCGTGCGGGAGCGGTTGGTACCCTTCACCTTCTCCCGCTTGTGTTCAACCTCCTGAATGACCTGTGTCTCATAGGCCAGACTCACCATTGCGTCGTTGGTATACTCCAGCACGACACGCCGCTGGTTGCGCATACGGCGGAAAAGAGGGGCCCCGAACTGAGGCTCACCGCCTTTGATCCACACCGGTTCGATTATCTTGCGATCGGTGATGTTGTCCACCCCGTTCCACCCCAGAAGGGTGTAATAGGTACGGCTGCCGGCGGACACCTGTATGATATCCTGATAGATGGCGCCCAACCAGTTGTCGGCCGTGAGGATGGTCTCCTCGCGGTTCATGATCTCATCCGACTTGTCGTTGAGCAGCCGGTATTCATATTCTTCTTCACGCTCATTGTAAAACTGCACAATGCCGAAGCATTCAAATTCGCCGTTGTCGCGTATTACGGCCCAGGAGAAAATGCGGAACAAACCGTCAGGCGATGTAAGAACCGACACATAGTCGGGCAGATTCCATTTCCATTGTTCCGAATCCTCTTCGTCCAGCGCCTTGCAAAGCAATTGCACGGCCTCCTCCGAAGCCAGATATCGTTCATTGTCCGTCGGAGCCTCTGCTATACGCCCTATCAACGACGTAAGACGGGTTTGATAATCGGCCATAATCCCTTTGTCCTGCGCACCTGCAACCGAGGCGAACAGCACAAAGGTCAGCAATATTGAGTTTAGTTTCTTTCCCATATTTTCTCTCTTAAACGCAAATGGTCTTGTTTTATTGTCAACACCCCTTTCTTTTTTTTCAAATGTTGACAGCAAGTTGAAAAATATTTTTTTTATAAAAGTTATCCTAATTAATATTAAAATCGTATCTTTGCAATTGGATTCTATCCAAAGGAATTGGTTAATGTATTGACGCACATGAAGATTGACTACAAAAGCACGCTGGAATTGGTCGACGGCTGGAGCCCCGACGCCCTCAGGCGCCGCCTGACGGATGCCCGTCACATTGTGCTTACGGCACACACCAACGCCGACGGCGATGCCGTGGGGTCGGTGACTGCCATGTATGCCATTCTGCGCCACATAACCACCGCCACACTCCACCCCATGCTGCCCGACGGGTGCCCCGACGACCTGTCATGGCTGCCCAACACCCAGTGCATCCTCAGCGGCAAAGCCGATGCCGAGCGCTGCCGCGAGGCTATCGCAGGAGCCGACCTCATCGTGGCCATGGATGTCAGCAACCTCGACCGTACCGGCAACCTCGCGGACATGCTAAAGGCTTCTCCTGCAGCGAAGATACTCTTCGACCACCATGTGGAACCCGACCGCACGGCATTCGACATAGTGGTTTCCGACCCCGATATTTCCAGCACCTGCGAACTGATTTTCTGGGCCATAAGCCGGTCCTTTGGCAGTGAGAGCATCCTCCCCGATGCCGCCAAAAGCCTCTACACGGGCATCTGTACCGACACCGGCACATTCAGTTACAGCAACCGCCAAGAAAGCCTCTATCTCGCTGCCGCACAGTTGTCGCAGATGGGCATCGACCCGATGGAAATCAACCGCGAAATCAAAAATGTTTTCACTGTCAACCGGCTGCAATTCTTTGGCTATGCCATGAGCCAACTTCTCACCGTATACAAGGACAAAGAATGCGCCTTGATGGTCATCAGGCAGGAAGACATCAAGAAATACAATGTGGAGAGTTCCGAGCTGACAGGGCTTGTGAACGAAGTGATGAAACTGAAAGACATAGACTGCGCAATCCTCATACGCGAAGAAAGCGGCCAGGTGCGTCTCTCGCTGCGCTCGAAATGCAAGGTTGACGTCAACCAACTTGCCCACAAGATGTTCGACGGCGGCGGACACGAGCGTGCCGCCGGTGCCACAAGCCACCTGAGCCTGGAGGACACGGTGAAGAAGGTTAAAGCAGAACTTGGACTATAACGGTACTAAATTATGAAAAACAACGTATTGGCAATAGCACTACTGACACTCCTCGCCACAAGTTGCGGCGATGTGCCCGTGGTGGACGTGCAGGCTTCCAAGGGCGACACCTTGAAAGAGAACCTCATCAATGCCAATCGATACATCGCCAACAGCGAGAACACACAGATTGACGCCTATGCCTCTCGTCGTGGCTGGAAAATGGACCTCCTCGCCGGCGGAGCCCGGGTGATGGAATTCCACCATGGCAATGGGCCACAGGTGGCATATGAGGACACCGTCAGCATCGTCTACAATGTGGAAGCAATCGACGGGACAACCATCTACAGCAACCAGCACGAAACCATTGTGGCGGGACACATGCAACCCAACCGTGGCCTCGACGCCGCCCTGATGACCCTCCGTCAAGGAAGCCAGGCACGTGTCATTCTGCCCTCGGAACAAGCCTTCGGCGTGGCAGGTGACGGCGACAGAATCAAGAGCCGTCTGGTCCTCATCTACGACGTGACGGTAGAGAAAGTGAATAAAATGAAAGCAGACTGTCTTCTTCGGACAGTCTGCAGTTTTTCCATAAGTTCCCGGGAGAAATTATCAGCCCGTAGAGAAGGCACGGAAAGGTTCACCTTCTGCTGCTCACAGTAGGGAATCAGCGCATCTGTCAGTTCCTTCAATCCGCGGTAATCAGAAGTAGACAGACTGGAAATGGTTATTTCGTTATTACCGGAATATTCCAGCATTTCCACAGCCTGCTTGTACAACACTTTCGGACTCTTCTTCCGGACGGGACGGCAACTGAAGCCTGCCTGGCAGAACCTACAGCCGCGGATACAGCCGCGGAACACTTCCAGAT
>CALGCG010000085.1 GCA_937884485.1 uncultured Bacteroidales bacterium | reverse complement strand
CAGGATTCCGTATTATTCGTTCAGTATGTTGCGATTGTGTCGCAACCATTCAGCCTTCAATTCTCACAACTTCCCTCGGACTTACACTACTACCTATCCGTATGTTGCGGCACTGCCGCAACCAAATGCCCTAACTCGTAAGGCTCACAGATTCGGAAATTACCTTCTCGCGCTGGCAGTACTTCACGACCCTCTTTCATGCCGTCTCTTTCCACACCATCTGGCTCTTCGCTTCCAGTCTATTTCGCTACCGTTTCAGCTCATGATTTTGCACGATCCCTTGCGGGATTACTCGCCACCCATATTGCCATTGTGTATTCAGTATATTCAGCCTACTTGCCGGGATTGCTCGCTGCACGTCCCTCGGCGTTTGCGGAAGGTGAGGGATTCGAACCCCCGTGCCATTTCTGACAGCCGCGTTAGCGGTGCGGTGCTTTCAGCCTCTCAGCCAACCTTCCTCGTTCTGTATGTCGCTATGCCATAGCGACCTTGACTCTGACCACCTCCTGCTGGTCAAGTCTTACCACTCTGCATCTCAGCTTCATAATCTCGCCTGATGCAATCATCCTCTGTATCTTATGTTTTGGATAAGCTGGACGTTGTGTGGGATGCTCCACGCCCTGCTCATCCACCACGATAGCCCTTGCCGGTTGCAGGCATTGCCCGTACTTCTTTAGCCAGTCATGAGTAAACATACCGAACTGCTCCAGCAACTGCTTCTCTGTCAGCCACACCTCGTCATACATCTCGCGCTCTTCTTCCACAGCCCGACGTACCACAGCCTTCACTTCGTTCAACTCATCCATTGTCATAGTTACTTCGTCCTTTTAAAAGCAATCGTCAGCGGCTCTGCCACCTTGATACGCTCAAATTCATAGTGGTCGTACTTCTTTACATCCTGAGCAGCAACACGAGCCGACTCCACAGCCCTTTCGTCAGGCAGTGTATATACGCCAGTCTCGCCTACTTTCAACTGCTTCCAGTCGTTTCTACCAACTTTTTCCTTAACCATAGAAGTTTTAATTTTACTTAAATGTTTACTTACTTTGTTACAACTTGGCAGAAAAAGCCGTATATTTGCAATCCGACACCCTCGCAAAGTGTTCGCAAATTAGGCGGTTATCCGCTTCCGAAAAGACGGCCTCCCGTCTGACGGCTATTTTCTTGCCTCGTTGTTTGTTTACTTACTTACTTTCGGGTGCAAATATAATAACAATATTTTAATATCGGTATAATATCGGTATAATTTTAAGATAACTTAACATAATAACGGTATAAAATGGGTAAAATTGACAATATCGAACTGAGAAAGCAGAAAAATGCACCGTTCTGCAAGGCTTTCGATTATATTGCCGAATTAAAACAAGTCAGTGACAAAATCCTGGCCGAAATGATAGGCAGCAAAGGCCCATACATTTCAATGTACAGGAATGGTACTAAGCCAGTACCAATCGAGATCATGGAGAATCTCGTACTTCATTCGGAAGGCGAGCTTAATATGGAGTATCTTCGTGGCAATAGTGAATACATGCTCCTGCGCAACGTTCCTGATGATGAAATTGCCAACATACAAATGCGCAAAAGCAATCCCGACTATGATGTAATGCAAAAACGAATAAAGGAAATAGAAAAAGATATTGATAAAAATCTTTTCCCACATAACGAGCCACATACAGATAATTCCAGTCTGATGAATGCCACCATTTCCGCACAAATAGAAACCATTACAAATCTAAAGCAGACTATCGCAGACATGAAAGAACAGCATAAACGCGAACTTGCTGAAAAAGATGCACATATCGCAGACCTCACAAAACTCGCAGAGGAACGCCTGCACCGCATCGCAGAACTTAAACGTACTATTGATGCAAACAATCTGTCAGAGTTCCCATTTCCTATTGGATCTGCTGAAGATGGGGTCAAGCCCAAACGCAAACGAATTTAAATTTATATAATTATGTATCTATTCATTTTTATAATTATTGTCTTCGCAGCCATTGCCTTTGTTGTGTTCAGGAGGTCAAACGAACGGCAAAATTCAAATTCAGTCGGTACGCAACAGCAGCCCATGCACTTCGACCTGCTCGACGATAATGGAGCCCCTATCAAAAATTCGAAAGTGAAAGTTATAGTCGGTGGTGGGAAATCTGATGCGCCAGTGCAAAAACTGAAATACTTCTGTATAAAAGACAAGGGGTATCATACTTCAGTCTGGCCAAAAGACTATGACCAATTTGATATAGTAGAGTTCAATATCGCTGGCATGTCCCACCGCGACAATATCGACGACTGCCTTGGCGAATGTGTCGGCATCCTGGAACCAGAGCCAACTAACGAATACGACCCAAACGCCATAAAGGTGCTCGCCCATGACGGTCATCACCTCGGCTACGTCCCCAAATACATGACCGACGAAATCCGCGACAATGTCACCCTCCCTTGCCAATGTTTCTGTTACATCGGCGAGAACGACGGCATCTATTTCTCGGACTGCTACATTTTGAGACCAAATGTTTCCCCAAAATAATAAATAAACGTTAATGAATAGCTTGCGAGGCCCGTGAATACAGATGTCCCAAAATATCTATTCATTTCCCTCCAGCTCCACCTATAAAAAAATGGGAAAGTGGCGGAAATAGGCACAATCCCAGTGGGTGTGAAGGTTTCGGGCGATAGGCTGAAAAATGAGCGGAAGTGGAAATTGGTGGATATTGGTGGATTTCGGTGCGAAAAATATGCCAAACGTTTCCCCGCTGTTTCCCCAAATCGACGGGGAATGGGGAAACAAAGTACAATAATAAGTAAAAACCAATAGAAATGATTACATTAAGTTTAGTATATGACCACAGAGGCAGGACTCAGAAGGGTGAGGAAGGCCCTGTCGAGGTGCGCGTGACGGTGAACCGTAAACCATATTATATTAATACAGGCGTGCGCGTGTATAAGAATAGGTTCGTGGCTGGCACCATCAAGGATACAAAGGATACGAACGATGCGGACATCCTGAATAATCGTCTGAAGACTGTGACGGCGTTCGTGGAGCAGGAAGTGAACAAATGCCTGGATGAACGCAAAGAGATTGATGTGGCTGACATCAGGCGCAAGGTGTGGAGTCTTGGCGTGACTCAGGATGGTGGTGACGATACGTCGCTGGTTGATTGGATCAAAGAACGTGCGAAGTCGCTCAGTGTGACAAAGAGCACCCGCATGAAGTATTTCACGCTGTGCAATAAGATGCTGGAGTACGGAAAGATTCTGCGCTGGCAGGACTTATCGGTAGAAGCGATTTACGACTTTGATACATGGTTGCACCAGCAGGATGTTCACTTGTCGGAGAATCAGCTGCGAGCTGGCATGGAACCACGAAAGATGGGTGATACTGGAGTTTCGGCTTACCACAAGAGTCTGCGGGCGATGCTTAACCGTGCGCTGAAGATGGGGAAGATTGATGCGAACCCATACGACCGGCTGCGTGGTGAGTTTAAGCACTCGAAGC
>CALGCG010000084.1 GCA_937884485.1 uncultured Bacteroidales bacterium | reverse complement strand
TGCAACCTTCTGATCCGTAGTCAGATGCTCTATTCAGTTGAGCTAAGGAGCCATCTGCTGTTTTCGGGCTTTTCTTTCCCTGAAAGCGAGTGCAAAAGTACTAACTTTTTTGATACTGGCCAAATTTTTTTTTCGTTTTTTTTCGTTTTTTCCAATTATCACTTGTGTATCCGCAAGTTATACTTTTGATTTTTTTCTGTTTTTTTTATTTTGTCGCAGTTATTCCGTACACTTCGCGGTACAAAAGGTCGCGAATTTCACAAAATTCGTCGTCGTCGAGTTCATATTTCGACATGATGATCATTTCCACCTCCTGGCCGCCTTTGCGGTAGGGGGGCTGGACATAATGCTGGGGGTTGCTGAAGAGGCCCATGCTGGCATAGAATTCTATGCGGTGCTCGGCTTCTTCGCTCACGGGTGTCTCCACCTCGAGCACCACCTGCTCCTGCTGCTGGGAGAGGAAGTTGAGGAAGGCGGCCTTGCCAAGGCCCTGGTTGCGGAGGTCCTCGGCTATGGCGAAGTGCTCGATGTAGACGAGGTCGTCAAAGGTCCAGTAGGTCAGTATGCCCACCGGTTCGTCGCCGTTTTCGGCCACAAGGAAATGGAATTTGCCGGCATCTCTGTGCCGGAGACTAGAGAAGGGCGGGCGTTCCTGCTCGGGAAACGCCTCTTCAAACAGGTTTTGCGCAAAGTGCGAATGGTCGCTTTCTGCTAATGTTGTAAAGGTTATCATTTATTATAAAAACTAAAATTATTGATTTCAAATCTGATGTTCAGGCAGTGGTGCCATCCCCACAGGTCGTAGTCCTTGAGGTTCGCCTCGCTGTGGTGGCAGGTGTAGCCGAGCTTGATGGCGCCGACGCCCGTGATGCGGTAGCCCAGGTAGCCGCTCATGAAGACGCCGAACCCTATGCCGCCCTGGTTGACATAGTCGTAGCTGCCGGCGCCCACGTCGGGTGTGCTGCCGTTCCAGATGTCGAGGATGGAATAGGTGCCTCCGCCGATCTCCATCACGTTGTCTTTCACCTTGGTGTTGTTAATGCTTGCGCCGAGGTCCACCTCCAGGCACAGGCCCATGCCCAGGTCGACGGTGCGCGTCAGCGCCAGGTCGATGCTGATACGGTCTTCCTGGCCGAGCATTCCGCAGCGGATATACTGGCGGTTGCCGCTGAGGATTCCTGTGCCGTTGTTGCTGCTGAGGTTGAAGGCTCCGATGGCTTCCAGCCTCCACATGTCGAAGCGCAGCAGCCAGCCGAACCCGCTGGCGTAGTCGTAGCGCACCCCGAGGCCGATGTTGTACGAGGTGCGGTAGTACATTTCGGGATACTCGACGACCTTCAGCTCTTCGTAGCTGCCTATGGCCGAGGAGATGAGTCCGTCGGTGCGGAGGTCGTTCCATATCTGCGTGCCGTAGTTGTTGCTGTGCAGCACGCGGTCGATGGTATTGGCGTTGCCGGGACGCCCGGAATAGAAGTTGGCATTGACGCCGTCGGCCCATACGGCGCCGGCGTTGGCGAAGACAGAAAGACCCGTAGGCCCAGGCCTCGGCACCCCGTCGTCGTCAGCCATGGCGACTGCCGACGCCATCAACATTGCCAGTGTCAGACACATCTTCCTCATACCATATCGCCTTTCTCTTTCATAATGCTGGCAAGCAATGTTTTGGCCCTCATCAGGCGCACCTTCACCGTGCCCAGCGGTATCTTCAGCCGCTCGGCAATCTCTTCGTAGCTGAGGTCCTCATAGTAGCGCATCTCTATGATGCGGCGGTACGGTTCCTTGAGCGAGGCGACGATGTCTTTCAACGCCGCGTCGCGCTGGCGCCGTATGAGTTCCTCCTCGGGATTGGGTTGCCCGGAGGGGATTTGGTATTCAATGAAATCGCCATCGGCCGTGCGGGTAATGCTGCCCAGCGACACGGTGTCGGGGCGACGCTTGCGCAGGTGGTCGATGTAGGTGTTGACGCCGATGGAGAAGAGCCAGGAGCTGAAGGTGCCGGTAGGGGCATAGCGGTGCAGCTGCAGGAACGCCTTGCTGAAGGTCTCCATGGTGAGGTCCGACGCCGTGGTGGTGTTGTGGGTCATGCGCAGCAGCAACAGGTAGAGCGGCTCGCGGTAGGAGGCCATGAGCGCGGCATAGGCTTTGTGGCTCCCTCGGTCGCGGGCGTCGCAGACAAGCTGGTAGTCATGCTGCATGCGTTCGGTTTTTTCCACTGTCGGTTCCATCGTTCTTCTGACGTCGTTTTTTCGGGCATACAGTCTCCTTGCAGAAGACTATTTGCTGAATTTTCTGTTATTATCTAACGGCGTTAAGACCAAAATAGTATTTGCAATGAAAAAATAAATTTCAAAAAGTGGTGCCGCGAGGTATACCAGACCGCCCTCAAATCGTTTGCAGAGCTGGGCGAAAGCAATAATCTGCCATGCCCATTTCACCACCACGGCGACGAGCACCGCACCCCACGGCATGCCGCCCGTGACGACCAGAAGGGCAGCCATGAGGTAGAACAGGAGCCCGTTGATGGGCAGCAGGTCCTCCATCATGCGGCCCCCGACACTGTGCCAGTTGCGCGTCGATACACGCGACAGGCGCAGCTTGTGCCACTCGCCGAAGGTTTTCTTTGGCTCGGTCCGGAGACAGGCGTCGCCGCTTATGCAAATGGCCGTATTGTTTCGGGTGGCATTCTGGTACACGAAAAGGTCGTCCGACCCTCCCGCCACGCTGTAATGGTTGATGAATGCGCCGCGCTTGAAGAAGAAGCTGCGGCGATAGCTCAAGTTGCGGCCGGAACCGGTGTAGGGGTGCCCCAGCAGCGCACAGCCCAAATAGTGCGAACTATAGGCCAGATTGTCGTATTGCTGCAAGGCTCCGAGAAAGGTTTTGCATCTGTTCAACCCACAGTATCCCAGCACAATTTGGGTATCTTTCTTCAAGTAACCCTTCACCATACCGCGAAGCCACTGCATATTCTTGGGAGTGCAATCGGGATCGGCCAACAGCAGGATGTCGTTCTTGGCACTTTTTATCCCTATGGACAGAGGATATTTCTTGCCTTGAAACAGGTTCACATCCTCCTTGAACGGGACAATCTTCAAATGAGGATAGTAGTCCTTGAGCAATTTGAGGACAAAAGGCGTGTCGTCCTGGCTCAGATAATCCACCACAACGACCTCGAAGTCAGGGTAATCTTGCTCCAAAAGGTACACCAGGTTCTCCTTCAGCCAAGAGACATCGTTGTGGGCCGTCAGCACAACACTTACCGGCGGCAGATTGTTGTTGGTCAGGTCACCCGTACCTTCTTGAGCCTTTACTTTACGGTGCCAGCGGCCTATACGGAAATGGAACAATCCATAGTACAAGCAGCAGAATAGCAGTGTTATTGCCATTACAATTGCAATAACAATAGATTGTGTATCAGGCAGAAAATGAGAAAAGTCGAACATCGGTCAATATTTGTTTCAGCCTACAAAAATACATATATTTTATCTTTGCGCTCCCATTCCCGCAGCGAAAAATATCAACAAATAATCAACATCCAACAATATTTCCTTCCGATGCACGTTATGCCATGGCATGAAACATTACACATACAACACATTCGGCACGTGCAGTGCCCGTATAGACTTCGACATAGAAGACGGAAAAATCCACAACGTCACATTCCTGGGTGGCTGCAACGGCAACCTTCAAGGTATTGGACGATTGGTTGAAGGAATGAGTATCAACGACGTGATTTCCAAACTGGAAGGTATCAGCTGTCAAGGTGGTCCCACCTCATGCCCCGACCAGTTGGCGCGGGCACTGCGAGAGGTTGCAGGTCAAAGCCTGCGGCCGAGCTGCTGAACCATGGCGGATTTCCATTGCGCAAATGTGCCGTCGAGAATATGACGGCGCGCTTCGCCAACCAACCAGAGATAAAACCTGAGGTTGTGGATGGAGCAGATTTGCAGTCCCAAAATCTCCTCAGCCCGTATCAGATGATGTAGGTAGGCCAGGGTATAGGGCGTGCCTTCGGACTTTGTTCTATCGGAAGGGAGGGGGCGGTTGTTGTCTATGAGTTGATCAACAGTGATGTCGAAACAGCTCTCCCATTTCTTGTTTTTAATGTTTATAGTTCCTTCGGGGGTGAACAACAAACCGTTACGTCCATTGCGTGTGGGCATTACACAGTCGAACATGTCCACACCGCGCTCAATGGCTTCAAGAAGGTTTTGCGGAGTTCCCACCCCCATGAGGTATCGCGGACGGTCGGCGGGAAGAATGGCATTGACCTCTTCTATCATCCTGTACATCACATCCGTGGGTTCACCGACAGCCAAACCTCCAATGGCGCAGCCCTCCGGCTCTTTGCTTGCTATATACTCCGCACTGATTTTGCGCAGCTCCACATATTGGCAACCTTGGACAATGGGGAAGAGTGCCTGATGGTGTCCATAGAGGGGTTCCGTCTCGTTGAAACGCTTAATGCATCGGTCGAGCCAACGATGCGTAAGTTCCATTGAACGTTGAGCATAGCGATAATCAGCATCGCCGGGACAACACTCATCAAGGACCATCATAATATCTGCACCAATGATGCGCTCAGTATCCATGACATTTTCCGGAGTGAACAGGTGTTTGCTGCCGTCGATATGACTGCGGAATGTGCATCCTTCCTCCTTTAGCTTGCGATTGGCAGCCAAAGAAAAAACCTGGAAGCCACCACTGTCGGTCAACAGAGGAAGATTCCAACCATTGAAGCGATGCAACCCTCCCGCTTGGCGCAAAATACCACATCCCGGACGTAGATACAGATGGTATGTATTTCCCAGAATTATCTGTGCACCAATGTCATTACGCAGTTCATGCTGATGTACTGCTTTAACCGTTCCAGCAGTACCCACAGGCATAAAAATGGGGGTTTTTATGTCGCCGTGGTCAGTATGGATGGTAGCGGCACGGGCACTGCCACATGTGGATTGGAGATTAAAAGTCAGCGGCATTTAGAGCGTGATCCTTTCAATCTTTGCGCGAGCCTCAAGTACGGCCATGTAGTCTTTCATCGAGCGCAACTGAAGGTCATAGATGCTGCGCGGACAATCGGGAGTGAACGGCAGCTTGCCGCTATCCCACAGTTTCAGCACGGCTTCAAGGTTTTCCTTGCGATTCTGCAAGTGATAGTACTCGGCTTTCATCCTGTCTTTGTAATCGCTGGAAAGCATCAGCGAGGTGATGGTCTGTAAATCCATAGTATATGTTATTTGATTGGTTTATTCCTTTCTGTTCAAATTACATGTGCCGCAGCCTAATCCACTGTTACAAAAACCCATACACCCATGCCTGGCAGATTCTGTTGCAATCAATGTTCACTGCAAAGATACAAAAAATTCCAAATCCACACAAAAAAGTTTTACCTTTCTTTCATGCAGTTAGCAACATGACTGCCACGACAATTGCGGCGGCAAAGGGAGTTGTACTTTTTTTAAGCCAGCATTTCTTTGGCCAGACTGAGGGCTCTATCGAGACCGTCGGGGTTCTTGCCGCCAGCAGTGGCAAAATGAGGCTGTCCACCGCCGCCGCCCTGGATTTCTTTTCCAAGGGTTCGTACCATCTGTCCTGCATTGAGGCCAGCGTCCACACGCGCCTGTCCCAACACTACGAGCAACGTGGGTTTACCATCGGAGATGCTACCCAGAACCACTGCCATGTCGGGCCTGTCGGCTCGAAGCGCCATGACTGCATCCTTCAATGCAGTGACGTCGCTGTCCATGTGCTCAACAAGTACGGGGTTGGTTTCGAGACGAGTGGCGATGCCTCGAGCCACATTTGCAGCCTTCTCTTTTTTCAAGGATTCAACTTCGGCCTTCAGTGCAACATTGTCGTCCTGCAACTTGGCAATAGAGGCTCCGAGATCCTTTGTGCCCTTGAAGAGCTCGGCAAGGCTGACAAGTTGGTCCTGCTGGGCATTGGCCAGCTGTTCGGCAGCCACAGCCGTAACGGCCTCAATGCGACGCATTCCTGCTGCCACAGCACCTTCGCTGACAATTCTGAAAGAGCCAATCATACCAGTGTTCTGCACATGCGTTCCTCCGCAGAATTCAATGCTGGGTCCATATTTGACTACACGAACCTTGTCGCCGTACTTTTCACCGAAGAGGGCCATTGCTCCAAGCTTCTGGGCTTCCGCAATGGGCATCTGGCGGTGCTCCTCAAGAGGCATGCACTTACGAATCATTTCATTGACACGCCGTTCCACATCGCGTATTTCTTCGTGACTCATCTTGGAGAAATGGCTAAAATCGAAACGCAAACGCTGCGGGTCGACACTGGAGCCTTTCTGCTCAACATGGTTGCCAAGCACTTGGCGCAATGCATAGTGCATCAAATGGGTGGCGCTGTGATTACATGCTGTTGCCTGGCGTTTTGCAGCGTCGACTGCTGCATGGAAGGTGGCTTTGAGGTCGGAGGGCAACTGCTCGACGATATGCACCGTCAAGCCGTTTTCTTTCTTCGTATTGACAACATTCAGCTTTTCATTTCCATTCGTCAATTCGCCGGTATCACCAGCCTGTCCGCCGCTTTCACCATAGAACGGAGTACGATCGAAAACAAGTTGATAAAACTCTTTATCCTTGACTTTTACATGGCGATAGCGCGTAATGTGTACATCCGCCTCCAGTTCATCGTAGCCGATAAACTCTTGCGTCACACCGGGAACAACCTCTTGCCAGTCGTCATTCTCCACCTTGGCCGCGCCACGGCTGCGCTCTTTTTGGGCGGCAAGGCCGCGCTGGAAGCCCTCCATGTCGACAGTCATGCCTTTCTCGCTGGCCAGCAGCTGGGTAAGGTCGACAGGGAAACCATATGTATCGAAGAGTTCAAAGGCGAAATCGCCATCAACAACTTTGCCGTCACATTTGGCGGCGTATTCTTCAAAGCGTTTGATGCCGCCGGCGAGGGTGCGCAGGAAAGCCTGCTCCTCCTCGAGGATGATGCGCTGGATGAGCTCCTGCTGCTTCTGCAGCTCGGGGAACTGGTGCCCCATCTGGCCCACGAGGGTGGGGACGAGGGTGTTCAAGAAAGGCTCGGAGAATCCGAGGAAGGTATAGCCGTAGCGCACGGCGCGGCGCAGTATTCGACGAATCACGTAGCCAGCCTTGACATTGGAGGGCAATTGGCCGTCGGCAATCGAAAAACTAACGGCACGCAGGTGGTCGGCGCACACTCGCATGGCAACATCGGCCTGTTCGTTGTCGCCATAGCGTTTGCCGCATTTGGAAGCAATCTCCTGAATCAGGGGCTGGAAGACATCGGTATCGTAGTTGGAACGCTTGCCTTGCATCACCATGCAGAGGCGTTCAAAGCCCATACCAGTATCTATATGCTTGGCCGACAACGGTTCAAGACTTCCGTCGGCCTTGCGGTTGAATTGCATGAAAACGAGATTCCAAATTTCAATAACCTGTGGATTGTCCTTGTTGACAAGCTCTTTGCCCGGCAGCTTGGCTTTTTCTTCGTCGGGACGGATGTCGACATGGATTTCAGAGCAGGGGCCACAGGGGCCTTGGTCGCCCATCTCCCAGAAGTTGTCCTTCTTGGAGCCTTTCAATATGCGGTCCTCGCTGATGTGCGCTTTCCAGAAGTTGTAAGCCTCCATATCCATCTCAAGACCCTCTTTCTCGTCGCCGCCAAAGACGGTGACATAGAGCCAGTCTTTCTTTATTTTCATCACCTCGGTAAGGAACTCCCAGGCATAGGCGATAGCCTCTTTCTTGAAGTAGTCGCCGAAACTCCAGTTGCCCAGCATTTCGAACATGGTGTGGTGATATGTGTCGTGGCCAACCTCTTCAAGGTCATTGTGCTTGCCGCTGACGCGCAGGCACTTCTGGCTGTCGGTGGCGCGGGTCCACTGGCGTTGCTGGTTGCCGAGGAAGATGTCTTTGAACTGGTTCATGCCGGCGTTGGTGAACATCAGCGTCGGGTCGTTCTTGATGACCATCGGTGCGCTCGGCACCACATGGTGTTGCTTGCTCTCGAAGAAGTCGAGGAAGGCTTTGCGTATTTCGTTGCTTGTCATATTCATTATTTGTTTTAAAACTCTTCCCGTTCCACCATCAGGATTGCCTGTTGCGGGACGATGAAATATTTCTTGCCGTCGTATTTGATTTCCACAGCGTTCTTCAGCAGGAAAATGGCCATGTCGCCCGGCTTCACCTGCAGGGGCAGGTAGCGGGGCTCCTTGTCGGCGGGGTTCCATGCCTCGCCGTCGTCGCTGGAGGGTAGGGGATAGCCGGGTCCGCACTTGAGGATATAGCCTGTCTGCACATCCTCTTTTTCCTGATAACCAGCGGGCAGCAGCAGGCCGCCCTTGGTCTTCTTGGTGGCCACCGAGGGCTCTATGAGCACTCTGTCGCCAACCACTATCAGCTTGTCTATACTGCTTGTTGTCATGCTCTGTGTGGAATTGTGTCCTGTTTCGTTTAGTTCTCTGCGCCGAATTCCATGAGGTAGGCCTTGATGAACTCATCGATGTGGCCATCCATCACACCCGCCACATCCGAGGTCTGGTACCCGGTGCGGTGGTCTTTCACCCTGCGGTCGTCCATGACATAGGAGCGTATCTGCGAGCCCCACTCAATCTTCTTTTGCGAGGCCTTGATTTTGGCCTGTTCTTCCATGCGGTGCTTCAGCTCGCGGTCGTAGAGCTGCGAACGCAACAGGCGCATGGCGTTCTCTTTGTTCTTGGGCTGGTCGCGGGTCTCTGTGTTCTCAATCAGAATCTCCTCTTCGGCACCGGTATAGGGGTCCTTGTATTGGTAGCGCAGGCGCACTCCCGACTCCACCTTGTTGACGTTCTGGCCACCGGCTCCGCCGCTGCGGAACGTGTCCCACGAAAGGCGCGACATGTCCACCACCACCTCTATCGAGTCGTCGATGAGGGGGGTCACACTGACACTTGTGAAGCTGGTCATTCGCTTTCCCTGCGCATTGAAAGGGCTGACACGCACCAGGCGGTGCACGCCCGTTTCGCTCTTCAGGTAGCCATAGGCGAATTCGCCCTCTATCTGCAGCGTGCAGCTCTTGATGCCGGCACCTTCACCGTCCAGGCTGTTCGAAATGGCCACTTTGTAGCCATGGGTCTCCGCATAGCGGATATACATGCGCATCAGCATCTCGGCCCAGTCCTGGGCTTCCACGCCGCCGGCGCCGGCATTGATGGAGAGGACGGCATCGAGGCGGTCGCTCTCGTTGCGAAGCATATTCTTGAACTCCAAGTCCTCAACCTTTTTCTGGGCCACGGCTATCTGTGCCTGCAGTTCCTCTTCCGTGGCGTCGCCAGCCTCGAAAAACTCGCCCATCACCTCCAGGTCGCCACAGGCGGTGTCGACATCCTTGAAGGCTGTCACCCAACTCTTTTTGGCATTGATACCCTTAACCACCTTCTGGGCCTCCTTGGGGTCGTTCCAGAAATCGGGGGCTTCGGTCTTCTTCTCTTCCTCGGTTATCCACGCCTGTTGGTTGTCTATGTCCAGAAAGCGCTTCAGGGCTTCCTTGCGCGCAATGAGGTCTTTTATCTGCTCTTGATTCGTCATCTTGTTTATTCTTTACAACTCTAAAACTCTACGGCTCTAAATCTCCACAACTCAAAAAAAGAAGGGCAAGCTGTTTATATCGCACCGCTACAACCAAACACCCTTGCTGTATTCCTACCCTGGGGGATTCAATGGGAGCTGGTCGTATAAGACTTGCCCTAACTCTCTGTTTCAAACGAACTTGCTGTCCAAGTCCGTTTCCTTTACGAATTGCAAAGATACAAACAATTTTTATTCTACACAAATTTTTTTTCAACCCTATGCCTCAACCTCTCTACGCCTCTCTCTTATGCCGGGTCGACATCGTAGATCACGCTCACCCCGCTCCAGCCTTCTTGTTTCACAAGGTCGTCGCCAATCTGCCTGATCACGCGCTTGGCGTCGGCGATGGGTTCCGTGCGTTCAAAACGCAGCGTTATCTGCTTCAGATACAGCCCTCGTATGCGGCTCACCAGCGGGTATTCCGGACCCATGACGCGCCCCGCGAAAGCCCCGCGCAGCTGCATCGCCATCCAGTCCGAGGCGGCGTTCAGCAAGTCGGCGTCGCGATGCTTGAGCGTCAGCTCTATCAGCCGGTAGAACGGCGGATACCTGAACACGCGCCGTTCGGCAATCTGCTCCTCGTACAGCCCCTCGTAGTCGTTTGCCATCACGCTGGTTATCACCTGGTGATGGGGATTGTACGTCTGGATGATGACGCGCCCCCCGGCATCGTGGCGCCCCGCGCGGCCGCTCACCTGCGTCATCTGCTGGAAAGCGCGCTCGTAGCTCCTGAAGCTGGGATAGTTGATCACATTGTCGGCATTGATGATGCCCACCACGCTGACACGCTCAAAGTCCAAACCCTTGGTAACCATCTGCGTGCCCACCAATATATCGATGCGGCGGTGCTCGAAGTCCGACAGAATCTCCATGTACTGGTTCTTCTGCAGCGTGCTGTCCAGGTCCATGCGTGCCACGTGCGCCTCGGGGAAGAGGATCTGCAGGTCCTCCTCGACGCGCTCCGTGCCCACGCCGGCCATCTTCAGCCGCGTCGAGTGGCAGTGCGGGCACTCCTTCGGCACCGGTATCGAATAGCCGCAGTAGTGGCAGCGCAGCGAGTTTGTAGCCTTGTGGTACACCAGCGACACATCGCAGTGCACACACTGCGGCACCTCGTGGCAGTCCTCGCACTCCAGGCGCAGCGAGAAACCCCTGCGGTTCTGGAACAGAATCACCTGGCGCCGCTCCTGCAGCGCCTGCTTCACGGCGTCCAGCAGCGTCGTCGAGAAGTGGCCCTTCACACGTCCCTCGCGGTGGGCCTCCTTCATGTCCACCACCTCCACCTGCGGCAGGCTGAACCCGCCGTAGCGCTTCTTCATCGTCGCCAGGCCGTACTTGCCCTCCAGCGCGTTGTGGTACGACTCCACGCTCGGCGTCGCGCTGCCCAGCACCGCGCGCGCGCCCCACAGCCGCGCCAGGTACAGCGCCGCATCGCGCCCCTGGTAGCGCGGCGTCGGCTCCATCTGTTTGTACGAACTGTCATGCTCCTCGTCGACAATCACGAGCCCAAGCCGCTGGAACGGCAGGAATATGGCGCTCCGCGCCCCCACAAGCACACGGTACGAGCCGGCCAGCGTGCGCTGCCACACCTCGGTGCGCTCGCTCGTGCTGAAACGCGAATGGTACACACCCACCTTGTTGCCGAAGTAGCGCCGCAAACGGGCTATCAGCTGCGCCGTGAGCGCTATCTCGGGCAGCAGGAACAGCACCTGCCGTCCCCGCTCCACCTCCTCGGCTATCAGTTTGATATACACTTCTGTCTTTCCGCTCGACGTGACGCCGTGCAGCAGGAATGTCCCCTCGCCGCCGGCGTCGCGCCTCATCCTCTCGAATGCCACCTGCTGCTCCTCGTTCAGCACGATGCCCGCCGGGTCGCTCGTCTCACCCTCGCCGCCGTCCTTCAGGCGGCTCTCCACGCGCTCCTCCTCCCGCAGCACTCCGTTCTTCAGCAGCGTCTGCAGGGACGACCCCTGCGGCAGCTCCCGCTTTGCGACAGCCTCGCGCCCGAAGTGCGACATCTGCATAAACATCATCATCAGCTCCACCTGCTTCACCCGCTTCTTGCGCTCCAGTTCGTCGAAGAGGGCCTTCTGCGACGCCTCGTCGACATAGTCCTCGCCCAGCAGCACATACGCCGTCTTGCGCGGACGGAACCGCTCCCTCAGCTCCTCGTCCATCACCACTATCTCGCGCTCAATCATACCCCTTATCAGCGGCATCACCTTCTGCACACCTATCGCGCGGCTGATGTCCACCACACGCATCACCGGATGCTCGGTCAGCAGCTGCACCACCATGGCCTCATGCTTGCTCAGGCCCGACAGCTCGCCGTCGAAATCGGGATGGATGGCCACAGCGCTCTCGCTGGCAAGCTTCAGCCCCGCAGGCAGCGCCACCGCCATCACATCGCCAGGCGTGCACATATAGTACCGCGCCATCCACTCCCAGAACTCCATCTGGCGCTCCGTGACGATGGGCTCCCTGTCAAGCACCGCCATGATGTACTTCGTCCGCCACCGCGGAGCCTCCTCGTGCACCCGGCGCACCACGGCCGAATAGATGCGGCCGCCCTTGGCGCCGAACTGCACCACCACGCGCACGCCGACAGCCACAGCATCCTCATACTCCCGCGGCACCCTGTAAGTGTAGGTCCCCGGCAGATGCAGCGGCAGCAGCACGTCGACATAGTGCACGCCCTTCTCGTCCATCAGCGGTTTCTCCATTCTCTTCTCATGCTATTTGACAAAAATCCCACCCTCATCATCTTTCAAACCCATAACTCACAACTCGGAAAAAAATTGTCCCCCGGCGAAAAAAAAACTCTCCCGCTCACCCCCTCGCTCCTCGCCCCCGCGCCGCCCCCAATTCGCCCCCTCTTCGGCCCTTCTTATATAGTTCCTATATCGTTCTTATATACTTCTTATATAGTTCTTATATACCGTATATAAGAACTATATGTATACTATATAAGAACTATATAAGAAGGGCCGAAGAGGGGGCGAAGTCGGGGCGAATCGGGGGCCTGTCCGGGGCGGAGAAACTCCGCAGCGACGCCTTGCGCCGCATGGCGCCGCCGGCCGGGGGCTTTTTTCGCTTTTTTCCTGCCGGGGTTCCAATTTTTTTTGTATCTTTGCATTTTGTTTTAGAATCTTATAATTTATATATATGAATATCACAACCACACTCTCTCAGGCAGTTGCCGATGCGCTGAAAAACCTCTACGGCATCGACGCCCCGGCCGAAAGCATTGTTTTGCAGGACACTCGCAAGGAATTCAAGGGCGACTACACCCTCGTCGTCTTCCCCTATGTGAAACAGGCCCGCAAGAGCCCCGAAGCCGTGGCAAACGAAATCGGGCAGGCTGTCGCCGCGGCCCTGCCGGTGCTGCAAGGGTTCAATGTCATCAAGGGTTTTCTCAACTTCGAGGTGTCCGACCGCTACTGGACCTCGTTTGTCGCCGAGCAGTGCGCCGACCAGCGCTACGGCCTTGTCGACGTCGACCCCCGCGAAGCCCCCGTTGTGGTTGAATATTCGTCGCCCAACACCAACAAGCCCCTCCACCTGGGCCACATACG
>CALGCG010000083.1 GCA_937884485.1 uncultured Bacteroidales bacterium | reverse complement strand
GAGAAGAGGGGCACGTCGGGCATGAGGTCGTGGATGCGCAGGGGCACCTCGGTGTCGAGCTCATAGGGATATTTGCCGCCCCAGGCGTTGTGGTTCCAGTTGACGATGGCGCGTTCTCCCCCACCCTTTTTGAGGAGGAAAGCGGGGCCGTGGTCGCGGCACCAGGCGTCGTTGCTGGGGATGAGGTGCAGGTGGATGTGCTGCATGTTGGCGCCGATTTTGGCCAGTTCGTTGGCCACATGGTCGGCCATGGGCTGGTCGTCGACGTTGATGTGCACGTGCTCACACTCCGCCAGGGTCTTGACGAAGAGATGGTAGGAAGGATAGATGGTCTCAATCTTTCCGGGCCAGGAGTCGGGGTTCTTGGGATAGGTGAGCCACGTGGCTTCGTGCTGTGCCCACTCGGCGGGCATATAGTAGCCTTGTTCTTTGGGGGACATGGTGTTTAGTGTTTAGTGTTTAGTGATTAGTTATTCGTCGATGTATCGGTTGAGTATGGGGGCGTAGGAGTCGATGCGGCGGTCGCGGTAGTAGGGCCAATGGCGGCGGTAGTGGTCGGTGTCGTCAAGGTCCAGCTCCTGGACATGGAGGGCTTCCTCGAGGTGGGGAGCCTGGTAGAGAATGCGTCCGAAGGCGTTGGTGATGAAGCTGCCGCCCCAGAACTGCATGCCGCCCTCGAGACCGGTGCGGTTGACCGAGACCACGGGGACGCCGTTGGCGACGGCGTGGGAACGCTGGATGGTCTGCCAGGCGTCGTACTGCTCGCGGTTGTCGTCCTCGTTCTGGCGGACGTCCCAGCCGATGGCCGTGGGATAGAAGAGTATCTGTGCACCCATGAGGGCCGTGATGCGCGAGGCTTCGGGGTACCACTGGTCCCAGCAGATGAGAACGCCGATGGTGGCGAAACGGGTCTTGAAGACCTTGTAGCCGAGGTCTCCGGGGGTGAAGTAGAACTTCTCGTAGTAGCCGGGGTCGTCGGGGATGTGCATCTTGCGGTATTTGCCCAGGTAGGAGCCGTCTGCGTCGATGACGGCGGTGGTGTTGTGGTAGAGCCCCTCTGCGCGCTTCTCAAAGAGGGAACATACAATGACCACCCCAAGTTCTTTGGCCAAAGCCATGAAGTGCTGGCATGTGGGTCCTTCGGGGATAGGCTCGGCAAGGGCGAAGTTCTGATAGCGCTCCTCGTCGCAGAAATAGAGTGAGGCAAAGAGCTCCTGGAGGCAAATGATTTGGGCTCCGTCGGCGGCAAGCTGGCGGACCTTTTCGGTATAGCGCTCAATGTTGCGGGCTTTGTCCTCGGTGCAGGACATCTGTGCAATTCCGACTTTTACTTTCATAGGGTTCGTTTATAGTTTTTTAGAATGCAAAAATACATAAAAATCTTGATACACGCGCGAATAATATTTAAGGGATTTTGCAGCCCATTGGATTACAAACTGTTAAAAACAAAAAAAGCCCGCCAAAACGGCGGGCTTGAGGTAGACAAAGGTTATTATTTCTTCAAATACTGGTCGAACCAGTCGATGAAGTTGCGATGCCAAAGGAGGCTGTTCTGGGGTTTGAGCACCCAGTGGGTCTCGTCGGGGAAGTAGAGGTAGCGGCTGGGGATGTGGCGCATCTGGGCGGCGTTGTAGGCGGCCATGCCTTCGGAGGCAACGATGCGGAAGTCAAACTCGCTGTGGATAACGCAGATGGGGGTGTTCCACTTGTCGACGAAGAGGTGGGGCGAATTGCTGTAGCTCTTCTTGATTTGCGGATTGTTCCAATCCCAGTAGGGGCCGCCGAGGTCCCAATTGTCAAACCACATTTCCTCGGTCTCCAGGTACTGCTGCTCGAAGTTGAACATGCCGTTGTGGGCGAGGAAGGCCTTGAAGCGGCGACCCTCGTTGTAGCCCTTGACGTCGTGGTTGTGGCCGGCGAGCCAGTAGATGCTGTAGCCGCCAAAGGAGGCGCCGCAGGCACCGATGCGCTCGCGGTCGATCTGAGGTATGTTGGCGGCAGCCCAATCGGTGGCAGACATGTAATCCTTCATGCAGAGTCCACCATAATCGCCGCTGATTTCCTCAAGCCATTCCATGCCGAATCCGGGGACACCGCGGCGGTTGGGGGCAATGACGAAGTAGCCTGCGCCGGACATCACCTCGAAGTTCCAGCGGGTGCTCCAGAACTGGCTGACCATGGTCTGGGGACCACCCTCGCAGAAGAGGAGTGCGGGATATGTCTTGGTGCTGTCGAAGTCGTAAGGATAGATAATCCAGGTGAGCATATCTTTGCCGTCGACAGTCTTGATCCACTGCTCTTTGACGTCGCCCATACGCACTTGCGATAGAACATCGTCGTTGAAAGTGGAGAGTTTCTTGCCTTCTGCTTTATCGTCGTTAACAGTGTAGGCATAGAGGGTTCCGGGATACTGGATAGAGGCCTGGTTGGCAACGAGGGTGGTGCCGTCGGCAGCAAGTTGGATTGCATTGACGTCATGGTAGCCGTGTGAAATCTGGCGGATGGCCTTGGTTTCGCGGTTGAAGGCGAAGATTTCGTTCATGCCGCGATACATGACGATGGCGTAGAGTTCTTTGTCGTCGGGAGACCAGAGGATGTTCATCACGCCATAGTCAAAGGCCTCGGTAAGGTCGACCTTGGCTCCGGAGGCGAGGTCCATGACCATGAGACGCAGTTTGTCGCTCTCGTAGCCGTCGCGTTCCATGCTCTCCCAGGCAATCATCTTGCCGTCGTGGGAGAAGACGGGGTTCTGGTCGTAGCCCATGATGCCCTCGCTGATATTGCGGGTTTCGCCAGAAGCAATGTCATAGAGATAGATGTCGCTATTGGTGCTGTGGGCGTAGTCGTAGCCCGTCTTCTTGCGGCAGGTGTAGGCAATGTATTTGCTGTCGGGGCTGTAGTTATACTGCTCCGTGCCGCCCCAAGGACGCATGGGAGCTTCATAGGGCTCACCTTCAAGGATGTCTTTGGCCTTGTCCATCTGGGCTATGCCTTCGTGCAGGGGGACATAGTAGATGTGAGGTATTTCATCCACCCACTGGTCCCAATGGCGATACATCAGGTCTTCGTTGATGCGGCCCGTGGTCTGGTCGAGTCCGGCGAAAAGTTTGCCGATATGTTCAGGACGTTCCACAGGAATGGTGCTGATGTAGACCAGCGAGTTGCCGTCGGGAGCCAGTTTGAATCCTTCAAATCCGCGGTCACAAGAGGCAACGACAGTCTCATTGAGCGACTTGATGTCGATGGAGCGGATCTCTGTTCCACGGCAGAAGAGCAGCGTGTTGTTGTCCTTCCACACGGGGCTGAACTCGCTCTCGGCGGTGACGGTAAGACGCGGTCCCTCACCACCTGCTATGGGCATGAGGTAGAGTTCGGTGTTGTTCTTGTTCTGCGCCATGTCGGTGTAGCGGAGGGTGTAGACGATGTTCTGTCCGTCGGGGCTGACGGCGTACTCGCTCATTACACCCAGGCTCCACATCACCTCGGGTGTGAAGCGGCCGTTCTCGACAGCGACGGCGGGCTTGCCGATGACGTCGCCCGACTTGGCGGCTTTGTCGGACTGGCAGGCGACCAGTGTGAGGGCCGCTGCTGCCACAGTGCATAGGGTTTTCTTCATGTTTCTATCTTTGGTTTTTGTTTTAATTCTCCGGAAGAGGGTTGGCGAGTTTGGTTTCGCGGAATGTCAAGGGCGTGCGCACATCGACGCCATAGAAGTTGAAGCCTTCGGGGCCGGGTTCGATTATGTCTATCGTCTCCGTTTGCAGAGGCAATGCCTCGAAGGTCAACGAGTAGACCAATACATCGTAGCCACCGCGGTTGTGGGCAAAGGCCGTATATTCCGGGTAGATGGATATTCCTTTGGCTTCGACGAATTTGACCCGTTTGCCCGTGGCGCAGTCGCGAATGAAGACATCGCCGTTGATGGAGAGGCCTTTGTCGTAGAGCGGACGGTGGTTCGGGGTGCGGTCGCAGAAGGAGAAATAGACGACTGTCTTCTCGCGTTCAATCTCAATCTTCTCAATGGTGACAAGCTCGCCATAGGGCGAACGGCGGTCGACATGGGGGAAGTCGAACGAACGTGGCACACGTGGTTTCGCCCACTGCGGACGGCGGGGGTCGTCGTTGTTTTTCTTGGTTTTGGTCCGGGTCTTCTCCAGCATGAAATCGGACTGCACGGCGTAGCACCGGTTCCTGATGTTGAAGGAGAAGGTGACGGGTGCCGTGGGCTGTCCCACTTCTTTGGTGGTGCGGTTGCTGACGTTGTACTGACGGTAGAGCCTGGCGGCCGAAGTGCCGTTGAGGGTCACTGCGTTGTACCTGACGAGGGTGCCTCCCTCTTCGTCTTGTGTGGTGACATCGGGGCGGCCAAATTCGTCCACGATTTCATAGTACGACTTGCCCATATAGATGGATTCCAAGTCGGCGTCGGCCGACACATAGCGGCTACCCCAGCATCCCGCTGTCAGCAGGCTTGCAAGGGTTAGCAGCGTGGCTGTAATAATTGTCTTATTCATACTGTTCTATAAGTTGTCCTGCATGGAAACGTCCTTTGATGACTTCGCCTTCGGCCGAGGTGTAGGTGCCTTCGCCTTCGTACTGGTCGTTGAGCCAACCGCCGGTGTAGCTGGCGCCGTCGGCATAGCGCATGGTTCCCTGTCCTGTGAGGTGCCATTGGTTGAATCCGCCCTCGTAGCGGTCGCCCGAGGCCCAGGTTTTGATGCCTTGCCCGGTGGCCATGCCGCTGATGAAGGGTCCTTCGTAGCGGCTTCCGTCGGCCCATTGGAAGTAGCCTGTGCCGGTGCGCGAGCCGTCGTTCCACTCTCCTTCCATCATATCGCCGTTGGGCCAGCGGAAGATTCCGTGGCCTTTGATGTCGCCTTTCTTCCATTGTCCGGTGAAGGTGCCGCCGGTGGCCCAATAGTAGGTTCCTTCGCCTTCCATGATGCCTTTTTTCCATTCGCCGTCGTAGCGGTCGCCGGTGGTCCAGGTCATGATGCCGCTTCCGTGGCGGCGGCCTTTGCCGTCGCGCTGGCCTGTATAGTATGATCCGTCGTCATAGTAGGTTGTTTCGCGCACTTGCGACCATACTGTGCTGCCTGCCATAAGGGCCAGGGCCAGAAGCGTTGCGTGTTTGATTTGTATTTTCATTGTTTATCTGATTTTTGATGTTTCTCTTTTCTGTCTTTCAGCCCAGGCTCTCGCTTTCTGCGTTGTAGTGCATTTTCCCGATGAAGTAGCCCAACTGGTAGAAGGAGAACTGCTTGAGCGAGATGGCTGTGCCGCTGACGAAGTGCGACTGCAGCGGGTTTTTGAATGTTTTGTATATTCGGTATACCAGTCCCGTCATGCCCATTCGGCGCATTTTTCCGTAGCGTCTGAGCAGGGGGACGGTGTGGCAGAAGCGCTGGTCTTCCCACATGAAATCGTATATCGCCACCAGGGACTCGACGCTTTCGATGGTTTTGTTGAGGAATTCGAGGTTGGTTTCCAGGTATCCGGCCACGACGGGGTTGTCGATGTGTGCCACGGGCACTTTCCGTTCTTCGAGACGGTAGGCGAAGAGTGCGTCGGAGTAGCCGTATTTCTGCACGCGGGTGTCGAAGGTGATGCTTTCGAAGACCGAGCGCCGAATCATGAAGTTGCAGCTCATGAAGGAGCGGTAGGGGTTTTTGCGCCGTTCTTCGGCGGGTTTGCTTTCTCTGTCCGTGGCCCAGAGGTAGCGCAGGCGGTGCTGCGGGTCGTCGTTGTGTTTGTCGTATTCGCGTCCTCCTACGACGACGTCTTCCCTGCCGCCGGCGCATCTTCTGTAGTTGCGCAGGAAGTGGTTGGGCAGTTGCGAGTCGTCGTTCAGGAAGAGGAGCCATTCGCCTTTGGCGTATTTGAGGAAGAGGTTGCGCACTCGTGCGCGTCCGATGTTCTCGCTCAGGCGCATGTATTTAGCTATGTCGCAGATGCCGTTGTTCTGGTTCAGGTAGTAGCCCGAGGAGTGGTTGTCAATGCATATCACTTCGAAGTCGTCCTCTGCCTTGAGTTGTTCTATCTGTGTGGTCAATCTGCGCACAAGCGGGTATGCGTAATAATTATATATAGGTATGCAAATCGAAATCATATCACTGTCCACTAAATATTAACTTCTTGGTTGTCGTATGCCAGAGATACACCTTCCGGCAGTTCTTTTTCCACTTCGCTGTGGAGCCCCATCTCGTGGCTGATGTGCGTCAGGAAGGTTTGTTCCGGTTTGACGCGGGCAACCACTTGCAGAGCTTCGGGCAGCGAGAAGTGGGAGAAGTGTTTTTCTTTGCGCAATGCGTTGATTACAAGTAGCTTTAATCCTTCCAGTTTAAGGAGTTCGTCAGGTGCTATATAGTTGGCGTCGGTTATGTAGGCCATGGGGCCTATGCGGAAGCCGAGGATGGGCAGGTCCTTGTGCATTGCCTTGATGGGGGTCACGGTGAGGCCTGCGGCCTGGAAGGGGGTCTCCCCTACCTCGTGGAGGTCGGCCTCTGGCAGTCCGGGGAACTCGTGGCGGGCGAAGATGTAGGCGTAGTCGCGCAGCAGTGCGTGTTTGGCTTCGGCGTTCAGGAAGATGTCCATTTTGCGGTGCTGGACGTAGTTGAAGGAGCGAATGTCGTCGAGACCGCCCACGTGGTCGCGGTGGGCGTGGGTGATGAGTATGGCGTCAAGGTGGTCGACGTGGCGCCGCAGCATCTGCTGGCGGAAGTCGGGGCCGATGTCGAAGAGGATGTTGCGTCCGTCGTCGGTGCAGAGCATGGCGGATGTGCGCAGCCTACGGTCGTGCTCGTCGTCGGAGCGGCAGACGCTGCATCGGCAGGCGATGACAGGCACGCCTTGCGATGTTCCCGTACCCAGAAACGTCAGTTTCATTCGAGACTCCTAACTTTTAGCTGCCGGTTGTTAGTTTTCTTTGTGCGACAATTTGAAACCTACGCCGTGCACGTTGACTATTTCGACAGAGGGGTCGGCCTTGAGGTACTTGCGCAGCTTGGTGATGTAGACGTCCATGGAGCGTGCGGCGAAGTAGCTGTCGTCCTTCCAGATCTTCTGGAGGGTGGTGTTGCGGTCCACGAGCTGGTTGAAGTTGACGGCGAAGATGCGCAGCAGGTCGCATTCTTTGGCTGTGAGGCGTTGCACCTCGTCGCCCAGCGTGAGGGTCTGGTGCACGTAGTCGAAGGTGAAATTGCCGATTTTGAAGACGTTTTTGTCGGGGCGGTCTTCGTTGAAGCTGCGGCGCATGGTGGCGTTGAGGCGAGCCAGGAGTTCTTCCATGGAGAAGGGCTTGGTCATGTAGTCGTCGGCGCCGACTTCGAAGCCTTTGAGTTTGTCTTCTTCCAGGTTTTTGGCCGTGAGGAAGATGATGGGCACTTTTTTGTCCACTTTTCTGATTTCCTTGGCCACGGCGAAGCCGTCCTTGGCGGGCATCATGACGTCGAGGATGCAGGCGTCGACGTCTTCGGCGTCGAACTGGGCCAGTGCGTCGTCGCCGTCTTTGGCCCACACGACGGTGTAGCCCTTCTGTGTCAGGTAGGCTTTGAGGATTGTGCCCAGGTTGGGGTCGTCCTCGGCAACCAAAAGTTTAATTCCCAGATTCATATTTAGATGATTTTAATGCTTTCAATGATGTCGCCGGGGCGTATGGCGTCGATGACGGGCCAGTCTTCTTGGTCCACGCGGCCGAAGCAGGTGTGCACTCCGTCGAGGTGCTGGGTGTTCTGGCGGTTGTGGCAGATGAAGAACTGGCTGCCGCCGGTGTCCTTGCCGGCGTGTGCCATGCTGAGGACGCCGCGGTCGTGGTGCTGGAGGGGTGCCGAGGTTTCGCACTTGATGGTCCAGCCGGGGCCGCCGGTGCCCACGCGGGGGTTGCCTGGGGTGCGGCTGAAGGGGCAGCCGCCCTGGACGACGAAATCGGGTATCACCCGGTGGAAACGCAGCCCGTCGTAGAAGTGGTCATTGGCCAGTTTTGCGAAGTTGGCCACTGTCCCGGGGACCTCTTTTTCGTAGAGGGTTACATGCATTGTCCCTTTGGGGGTTCTGATTTCTGCTCGCATAGTGTGTTTTTTTTTTAGAGCGTTCTTTTAAATCTTTTGTACAACGATAACACAAAAAATTGTATTTTATTGTATGGATTTGTTAATTTTTTTATGTTAATTTGATTTTTTGTGCCGGAGGGGTCCGAGGCGTGGAGGAGAGCAGGTCGCCCCTTGTTCGGCCCTTCTTATATAGTTCTTATATCGTTCACATATAGTTCTTATATAGTTCTTATATACTGTATATAGGAACTATATGAGAAGTATATAAGAAGTATATAGGAAGGGGCGAAGGTGGGGCGAGGGAGGTACGGGGAGGGTGCGGAGGCTGGGCGGGGGTGGTTTATTGTTGGGGGAGTGGTGTTTTGAGGTTTTTGAGGAAGGCGCGCTGGAGGGAGTGGAGGTCGAGGTAGCCGCACTGGTGTGCGATGTGTGTGAGTGACTGTTGGTCGAGGTCGCTGTTGGCGAGGAGAGGGATGGCGAAGTCGATGCGTAGGGAGTCGATGTAGTCGGCGAAGGGTTGTCCGTGGAGATGGTGGAGTGCGTCGACGACCTGGTCCTGGGAGACGTGGAAGTGCTGTGCGAGTGAGAAGACTGATATGTCGGGGTCGCGGAAGGCGTTGTTTTCGATGTAGTCGGAGAGTTGCCGGCCGAGGGTGGCGAGGTCGCGCGTGCGGGAGGTGCGGGGACTGTGTTCGAGGGAGTAGCGGATGTTTTCGGCGGCGTGGTGGAGGCGGTAGGTGGCGAGGCCGAGGGTGGTGGTGGCGGCGGCCTGGAGGAGGGCGAGGATGAGTGTGAGGGGGACGGGGCGGGGGGCGTTGAAGGGGAAGAGGATGAGGGAGAGGATGATGACGGCGGAGATGGCGAGGATGGAGGGGAAGATGAGTTGGAGGTCGCGGGGCTGGTACTGAGAGGAGGAGTAGTATTCGCCGAGGGTGCGGCGGTAGCGGCGGAGGGAGCGGAAGGTGTGGACGACGAGGAGGACGAGCTGGAGGAGGAGGACGATGTAGAAGAGGTGGAAGTGGACGGCGACGATGAGGTTGTAGCGCCAGCTGTTGGGGTAGAAGAGGTCGGCTTCGAGGTTGGAGCCGCGGTAGATCCAGAGGCGGTACATGTCGGGTCCGCCGATGAGGACGGAGAGTGCGAGGAGGGCGATGGTGGAGAGTGGTATGAGGAAGAGTGCGCGGGAGAGGCGTCGGGCGCCCTGTGGGCGTGTGAGGTGGGTGATGGCGAGGGCGGCGGAGGGGAAGGTGAAGAGTGCGAAGAGCATGAAGAGGATGACGAGGAGGTATTCGCCGGAGAGGAAGGAGTTGAAGAAGCAGGAGTAGACGACGAAGGAGAGGCCGAGGAGGAGGATGGCTACGGAGAGGAGCCACTGTGCGGCGAGGACGCGGGGTTTGAGGAGGAGGAGGGCGAGGGGCCAGAGGAGGGCGGCGAGGCCGAGGAGGAGGTATATGAGGGATATGGGGGTCATGATAAATTGAAAATTGAAAATTGAAAATTGAAAATTGAAAATTGAAAATTGAAAATATTGAGGTTGAGGCTTTACGATTTTCGGCGGATGAAGTCGGCGAGGGCGCGGGCGTCGGAGTCGAGGCGGTAGATGAAGCGTCCGAGGAAGAAGAGGAGGATGGCGACGAGGATGGAGGAGGCGATGAGCCAGTATTTGTAGTAGTGGGGGCGGAGGTCGACGAGGAGGACGACGGCGACGGCGAGTGGGAGGAAGAGCCAGGTGAAGAGGATAAGGTGGCGCGAGTCGATGAAGGGGAGGTTGAGTCCGTGGGCGTAGTAGCTGTTGAAGCGTCGCTGGTAGCGGCGGACTTTGGCGGTGGCCATGAGGAAGAGGACGAAGTCGAGGAGGACGAGGAGGAGGGGGTAGAGGATGTGGTCCCAGAGGAGCATGAAGTTCCAGGCGTGGTCGCCGGGGATGAAGGCGGCGTGGCCTTCGCGGATGGCGTAGCAGAGCTGGTCGTAGCGTCGGGGGCCGAGCGAGAAGGAGCCTGCGACGAGGCCGGCGATGAAGAGGAGGGGGAGGATGAAGGAGTGGCGCTGGCGGAGGGTGACGCCGCGGGGTTCGACGAGGGAGCAGAAGCCGAGGTAGAGGAGTGGTCCGCAGAGGAGGGAGGAGGTGACGAAGAGGAAGTCGTAGATGAAGAGGCGTCCGGCGGTGCCGCGGAAGAAGACGTCGAGGTCGATGATGGCGAAGGCGAGGAGGAGCTGGGAGAGGGAAAGGAGGAGCTGGGCGCGGGTGGGGCGGCGTTTGAGGAGGAGGGTGGCGAGGGACCAGAGGATGGCTACCGCCGCGGGGAGGATGAGGATGAAGGACCACTTCATGGCAGTTAGGAGTTAAGGGTTAGGAGTTAAGAGTTTATATTGTTTCCCTTGTCGTGTGCAGCAGCGCCTGTGGTGCGGAGGTCTTGTTCGATGAAGGCTACGAGTTGGTCGACGGCGTCGCGCTGGTCGATGTCGCGTTTGACGACGGTGCGTCCTTTGTAGAGGGTGATTTTGCCTGCGCCGGAGCCTACGTAGCCGTAGTCGGCGTCGGCCATCTCGCCGGGGCCGTTGACGATGCATCCCATGACGCCTATTTTGACGCCTACGAGGTGGCTGGTTTTGGCTTTGATTTCGCGGAGGGCGCGCTGGATGTCGTACTGCGTGCGGCCACAGGAAGGGCAGGCGATGTATTCGGTCTGTGTGATGCGTGCGCCGACGGCCTGGAGGATGTCGTAGGCGACGGGCATTTCGGCTTCGGGGTCTTCGGTGAGTGAGACGCGTATGGTATCGCCGATGCCGTCGAGGAGCAGTGCGCCGATGCCGGCGGCGGACTTGAGGCGGCCCTGGATGCCGTCGCCAGCCTCGGTGACGCCGAGGTGGATGGGGTAGTCCATGCCGAGGGCGTGCATCTTGTGGACGAAGAGGCGCGTGCTGTCCACCATCACCTTGACGTTGCTGGCTTTCATGGAGAAGACGAGGTCGTGGTAGTCCTGCGCGCGGCACACCTGTGCGAACTCCAGCGCGCTCTGGGCCATTCCCTCGGGGGTGTTGCCGTAGCGGGACATGATGCGCTGGGAGAGGGAGCCGTGGTTGGTGCCGATGCGCATGGCGGTGTGGTGGCGCTTGCAGATGTCGATGAGCGAGGCCATGCGCTCCCCTATCCTCTTGAGTTCGTCGTTGTATTCTTGGTCGGTGAAGTCGAGTTTGCCGGTATTGCGGTCGGTGTAGTTGCCGGGGTTGACGCGGACCTTTTCCACGAGCGTGGCGGCGACCTCGGCGGCCTTGGGGTTGAAGTGGATGTCGGCGACGAGGGGCACCTCGCAGCCGCGCCTGAGGAGTTCCTCCTTGATGCGGCCGAGGTTCTCGGCGGCACGCACGTCGGGCGCCGTGATGCGCACGAGTTCGCAGCCCGCCTCCACCATGCGGAGCGCCTGCTGGACGGTGGCGCTGGTGTCGAGGGTGTCGGTATTCGTCATGCTCTGCACGCGGACGGGTGCGCCGCCGCCCAGGGTCAGGTTGCCTATATGTATTTGTCTGCTCATGGTTTCAGTGTTTAGTGTTTAGTGTTTAGTGTTTAGTGTTCAGTGTTTAGTTTAAGTGGGGTTGGTTTCAGTGTTTAGTGTTAATGGAGTTGATGGGGTTAATGGAATTAATGGAGTTAATGGGATTAATGGGGTTCTTCATTGTCGGTATCGGTTGGTTGTTTGTATGATTTTAATGCCGGCGGGACGCCGGCGGTCCACTATGATATGCGGGCGATGGTGCGCTGCAGGCTGAGGACCTGTGCTTTGAGCTGCTTGATCTGGTCCTGGAGGTTGGCGTTCTGGTTTTTGAGGCGTCGCACTTCGGCTTCGAGTTCGTCGATGGTGGGGAAGCTGAGGCGGCCGTCGTCGTCGTGGGGTTTGGGGTCGGGGCGGCCCTTTTTAAGGCCATTCGCTCCACTTCGGTCGCGTTCGCCGATGGAGTCGTCGTTGAAGGCTTTGCCTACGCCGGTCTGGTCCTCCATGCGGATGAGTTCGGCCTGGGAGAAGGGCATGTCGAAGCCGGTGTCGTCCTCGACGTAGATCATGCCGCCCTGTATCTTTTTTACGACCCCACCGCCGATGGCGTTGAGGAATTTCACTTTGTCGCCTATTTTGAATTGTGCCATAAGATATTATTTTTTTTAACGGCGAATTAAACGGATTTGACGAAGCTGCGCATGCCAATTGGGGGCGAATTACTCGAAACTGCGCAGTCTTATTGAGTGCGCAAGCTTTCTGGTGATTCGCTTATAATTCATAGTTCTGCATAGCTTTGTGTAATTTGCTAAATTCGCCGTTCATATTATTATCAGATTATTATTTCGTCGGCCAGAGCGGCGAAGTCGATGCCGTCGAAGTTGCCGCTGGACATCATGAGCAGGTTGATTGCGTTATTGTGTGATTGTGTCAGTGCGTCGGCATTAACGCATTTACGCATTAAAGCAATCACGCATTCCACCAGCTTCTTGCTGTCGGTGAAGACCTCGACGGGATGGAGCGCCGGCATCTTGCCGGCATTGTCCATGGTGCCCTCAAAGGCGGCCTTCACCTCGTCGGGGTCGAGTGGCGGCAGTTTCTTGAGCTGCAGGGCGTGCTGGCTGAAGTAGACGTAGCGCACGTCGGCCTCGTCCATCGAGTGGGCGTACTGCTGGAGGAACTCCTGCGTCAGGGAGCTGAAGGTGTGGAGCTCCATGCAGGCCACCAGGCGGCGGTCGGGGTACTGCTCGCACATGGCGTGGATGGTGGCGCGGAGCTTGGAGGGTGCGTGGGCGAAGTCCTTGTAGACGGCGCAGGTGTCGTTCTTCTTCACCAGCTCCAGACGATTCGAGGCGCCCTCGAAGGTGGCGATGGCCTCGTCGAACTGCTCGTCGGTCACTCCTACTTGACGACAGGCGAGGCGGGCGGCGGTAAGGTTGAGCAGGTTGTGGTGGCCGAAGATGCGCAGTTTGGTGCGCCCTATCTCGGTCACACCATTAACCACCCTGTGCCCGGGACAGACATAGGGCAGCTTCTGGATGTCGGTGCGCCGGTTCTCCATGGCCACGCGGTGCACCTCGGGGTCTTCGTCGCAGTAGATGAGCGTGCCGTCGGGTTCTATCAGGTCGATGAATTTGGCAAGCTGCTCG
>CALGCG010000082.1 GCA_937884485.1 uncultured Bacteroidales bacterium | reverse complement strand
AGGCTCGCCGCGACTTCGACATGCCAGCCGTGGAGGATGGCGACGTGCCAATGGCCAGTGCCAACCTCATGACACTGAAAGCACTCATCGCCAAGAGCGACGCGAGCACCCAGCTGAAGCCCGGCAACTACACCGTGGGCGAACCGCCAAAGGAGGGCGAGGAAACCGCATGAAGTTAGTATAGTAAACCGCATAAGGTTAGTATAGCAAACCGCAGCGGTTTAGTATAGAAAACCCAAGCGGTTGAGTATAGTAAACCCAAGCGATAAAATATAGCAAAAGTATGACACCGAACCCGACAAAAGAGGAAATCGACGCTCTGGAGCGCGAGATTCAGCAACAGCGAAAGAAGCGCGAAAGCCGTGTGCATCGCGCAGTAAACCCCAGATACTAAAACGGGGGTATAGTAGATAACATTTTCAAAATATCAACGAGATATGACAAAACAGGTAAGATTTATCCCCAAGGCCACCTGCGGACTGCAAGTCCGTGAGGCTGGCGAAGGTCAGGAGCAGAGCCGTAAGGTGGTGGGCACTCCCATTGTCTTTGGCGTTCGCTCGAACAATTTGACCCCCTGGAGCAGCTACCGCGAGGTGTACGAGGTGATGGAACCTGGTTGCATCAGCGACGAACTGCTGCGTGAGTCTGACATCGTGCTCAATCTGAACCATTCCAATAAGGTGACTGACATTCTCGGTCGCTGTCAGAACGGCGAGGGCACGCTGAAGCTCACCCGCAATCTGCGTGACATTGGTGCGGAGTGCGACATCCCCGAAACCAGTGCAGGCAACGACACTCTGGTACTCATCAAGCGCGGCGACATCAGTGGAATGTCTTTCGCTTTCGAGGACGACTACGAAGACTCGGAGAACGGCGTATCGTATGAGCGCATGAAGAACGAGGATCACGACGGCAAGGAAGTATGGGTGCGCCACGTCAAGCGCGTCACAGCCCTTTACGACGTGTCGATCGTGACTCATCCTGCCTACGAGCAGACCAGCGTCGCCACCCGTGAGCAGTCGGAAGCCATCGACAAGGCGATTGAGGCACAGCTGAAGCGCGAGCAGCCCCAGGAGACTGAGGAAGAGAAGCAGGCACGCGAAGCCAAGGAGCGCGAAGCCAACGGCGGCGAGACCAATGCCGAGAAAGCAGCCCGAGAACTGCGTGAGAAGGAAGAGCAGGAAGCCCGCGAACTGGAAGAGCAGGAGCAGCGTTTCCGCGAACAGCAGGCAATGCGTTTGCGTGCCCAGCACCTCCGCTGTAAAATAAACTTTGAATCACTTAATTATTAACCAATAAAAACGTTTTTATCATGGCAAAAATGACAAAAGCAGACATCCAGAAGCGTCAGTTGGAAATCATGACCAAGATGGATGAGATGGACGAGAAGACCAACGCACGTGAGGCTAAAATGCGTGCCCTGACTTCTGAGGAGCAGAAGGGTACTATCACCGACGAGCAGAAGCGTGAGTTGGATGCTCTGAAGGCCGAGCAGCGCAGTCAGGACATCGAGTACGATGCACTGGTCCGCGAGAGTGCAGGCCTGTCCGCCCGTGCCAAGGCTATGGCCACTGGCAAGGAGATGGAGAACATCCGCGAGCGTGAGGACTACGGCGCAAAGATTCGTGAAATGGTCAACGACTGCTTCACCAATCGCCGTGCAGCCAACGCTACTACCATCCTCGCCAACGCCGTGACCTCCGGTGCTGACCAGAACACCACCGCCAACCTCGAAGCAGGTGGCTTGATCCCCGTCGAGATTAAGCCTATCATCGACACCAAGGTGCCCGGCATCGAACTGCCTGAAGACCTCGTGATGGTGACAGGCGTGACCGGCACTCAGGTTATCCCTTACAGCATCAACGACGTGAAGTTCACCGTAGAGGGTGAGGTGACCAAGGTGGCTGAGCAGGCTCTCGACTTCGCCAACATCACCACCTCTCCGAAGCGTGTTGCCGCCAGCGTACCCGTCAGCCGTCGTGCCGTCGCCAACGCTGCCTTCGACATCATCGCCTTCATCACCTACAAGTTCCAGAAGGGCTGGGCCATGTTCCGCGCTCTCCACATCTACGCCCACGGCAACTACACCAAGTTGCAGTCGCCGTTCGCACAGGTGTCCGTTGAGACCCTGACCCTCGACGAGAACATCGGTAAGAATCTCGCCAAGAAGGTGGCCGAGATGTACGACCTCGGCTTCGAGGGCGATCCCGAGCTCATCATGGACAAGACCACCGAGGTGGACCTGAAGTTCACGAAGCTCATCCCCGGCACCACCGACTCCAACCGCACCGTCATCCAGGACGGCCAGTGCGTAGGCTACCGCTACCACGTCAGCCCCTACATCGACTACAGCATCGACGCCAACGGTGTGGCCACCAAGGAGACCGACCGCTACATCGGTATCGGTCACTTCGGCTACCTGAACGAGCAGGTGTACGCTGACGGCATCGAGTTCAATATCGACGGCACATCTTCGGCCAACTTCGACCGCAACGTGATTGCCCTCGGCATGGGTCTTGACTATTCACTTGTTGAAATGTCAAGCAAGGTCAACGGCAACACCAACAACAAGCCCCAGGCCTTCAAACTTATCAAGTTGATCGAGCCAACATCTTCTAACGAGATTGGCGACTAATCTCTCTCTCTTCGCTCAACTTCTGGGAATAGTTCCTCCGGCTGGCTGCTCCGATGCAACAGCAACAGGTTGTCGGCCAGCCGGTTCCACAGAGGGAGAGACTACGAAGTAATTAGCAAGTATTATTAAGTCAAACTGGTATGCAGAAAGAGCTCGACGAGATATTCTACGACGCGCTGACCAACGACAGTAACGTGACGGCCATCGTACCAGCGACGCGCATCTTCAGTACTTGTATTGAAGTGCCGCCAATGGAGAAAGACAACACGCCGCTGCCGTACATCATCATCACCGACGACCCGTTCCAGGACGAGCAGGCTACGAAGGATGAGTTGTGGGAGTCAGACTGGGACACGGTGCAGGCTGGCATCGAGATTGCTGCCGCATCGCCAAACGCTGTGAAGCAGTTGCGTCGCACAATACGTCACGCCTTGGCTCAGTATGTCGAAAGCATGATCGACAACGAGCGTCCCGTGCTGCGTTCATTCCACAACGAGGGCGTCACATGGGATTGGGCAAAGCCATGCTATTACGACACGCTGCATTATCAGTGCGACATGTATTTTCCAATAGACGACGACAATGAGCAGAACAAAGGATAAAGCCATTGACGAGCAGAACGCCACCGTTCCCGATGCGTCATCACCGGGCGGTATTGCCGAACTGCTGAAGGAATGCGAAGGTGTCATCATCTCTGATGTTAACCGCCTTCGCGTGACCGCTACTGACGTCGAAACGCTGAACGCCCGCACCGAAGCCGTTGTACAGAAACTCGGCGAGTTGGGCGACATCACCGTCAGTCCTAAATACGGCGACGCTGCCGCCATTGGCTGCGTCTGGCATGATCTCAAAGTTGAACTTAAACGATAGAATACTATGGCAAAAGTTAAAGGCTATCAAGTAACTGTTTCTGGAGTCTCGGCAGGCAGTGAGCAGTCGTGCTCATTGTCCATTCAGAACAACCTCCAGGAAGAGGAAATCAAGGATGCCACCAACCCGCTGTCACCTCCACAAGAGAAAGTCAGCGCACAGTGGAACATCCAACAGCAATGCAAGCTCGATACGGCAGCAGCCGTGAAAGCTTTGATACAAGCCGCCTGCGGAACGTCGGCAGTTGCCGTCAGCATGGCCGCAGCCGGTGCAACCTTCTCAGGCAATGCGTTCGTCAGCGACCTGACCATTCAGGCTCCGAATCGCGGTACAATCACTTCGCAGGCAACCTACAGTGGCACCGGCGCAATCAGTAAATCGTAAAATTATAGAACGAATATGTCACAGGCAACACAAGGACAGCATTTGCGTCTACAGTTTGGTGCGGCTGCTAACAGCAAGGGGTTTGTAGCTAATAGCACGGATTTGTCGTTTCATGTATCAAACACGCTGGAGAACAGCACGACGAAAGACGACACGGACGTGACTGGAGCATGGATCTTGCAGGAAAAGACAAAGCAGAACATCGACGGCAGCGTGACGGCTATCATGGATGAAGCAGAAGCTCAGAACCTCACCGGTCTTTCGCAGGAGTCTAACCCGCTGGTATGGGAACTCGACTGGGTGTCTGGCGCACAGAACCGCGTCGTCGCCACCAAGATTTGCTCAGGGGATAAGATGATTCTCTCGAACGTCGAAATCTCGGCACCGCGTGACGGTTTCGTTACCCTCACTGGTAACTTCGTCATCTTTGGTGCCATTGATTTCTCATAACCCTCTATCGGTCGCCCGCCTGTCTTGCTGTTCTCTCATCGCAAGCAGTGCGGGCGGCTTTTCGTTACAGTTCCCGTAGCTTCAGCTGCGGGCAAAACTCAGAACTAACCCCAGAAGAAAAATGAAAAAGGAAATCACCATTGCAGGCGTTCAATACCCTGTCGTTTTCGAATTTCAGACACTGCTGAACTTCGAAAGCATCACCGATAAATCATTCTTCGACACCAATTTCACGAAAACCGTTGACCGCATGGCCCTCATCATGGCTGCTGTGCTGACTGCCGACGAAAACACCAAGCTCACCGTTGACCTGTTGAAAGGCAAAGGCGATTGGGATGCCGTCAAGGACATCATCGAGCTTGCGCACGCAAAGGACATCAAGGTGATCCTCTGGTTCGAATACGGCTTCATGCATAAGATCGGCGGCGTCAACTACAACGACCCTATCCTTGCAAAGCATCCTGAATGGATCGGAACAGGCAATGACGGAAAGCCTTCAAACTACAACAACAATGATTTCTATCTCAACTCATACGATCCGGAAG
>CALGCG010000081.1 GCA_937884485.1 uncultured Bacteroidales bacterium | reverse complement strand
ATATGAGAACGATATAAGAACTATATAAGAAGGGCCGAATAAGGGGCGAATCGGGGGCGAGTTGGGTGCGGCCCGGGGGGAGGGTGTTTTTTTGTTGCGGGGTGACACAATATTCGGCGCCGGGCGGCGTTATTGGTATCAGGTTATGAAAAAGAAAAGAATCATCGGACTGATAGCGCTGCTGCTGGCGGCAAGCGTGGCTTGCACGGCCTGCGGCAGCAGTGTGAACATGCACAAGCACTCGCGCAGCCACTGCGACTGCCCGTCCTTTTAGTTATGAGTTAAGAGTTAGGAGTTAAGAGTTGGGGAATGACGACGGAAGAACGGTACAGACGGATTTTGGCCAACCACCTGCCTGCCGGGGCGGTGGACTGGGTGTATGACTACCTGAACCTTCACAAGGTGCATTTCCACATCACGCAGGAGCGTCGCTCGAAGCTCGGCGACTACCGCTGGCCGCAGTCGGCGGGCGGCCGCGACCATCCGTTCCACGAGATTTCCGTCAACGGCGACCTGGGGCCGTACCGTTTCCTGTGGGTCTTCCTCCACGAGGCGGCGCACCTGGAGACGCACCTGCGCCACGGCCACTCCGTGCAGCCCCACGGCCACGAGTGGCAGGAGGAGTACTGCCGTCTGCTGCGCGAGCACTTGGCGCTCTTCCCCGGGGAGGTGCAGCCCTTGGTGGCGCGTTATGCGCGGCGTGTGCCCATGGAGCGCGCCGCCGGCCGCCAGGCCGAGGAGGCCCTGCGGCGCTTCGAGCCCGGCTACACGGCCGAGGCCGCGCCCCTGACCCTCGACCGGCTGCAGCCCGGCGTGCGCTTCCGCCTGCGGTCCAAGCCCGCACTGCTCTTCGAGGCCCAGGAGCGCCGCCGCACGCGCTGGCTCTGCCTGGAGCTGACGTCGGGCCGCCAGTATACGGTCAACGGTGCCGCCGAGGTGGATGTCGAAGATTTTTCCGATGAATTGTGTTAAAAAAATTCACAATTCATTTTTTTTTCGTATCTTTGGAGGTCGTTAAAAGAGTGACCAATAGATAAAAGAATATATAAATCAAATAATTAAATAGAATATGAAGGTTTTAGTTTTGAACTGTGGAAGTTCTTCGATCAAGTATCAGCTGATCGACATGGCAAACAACGCCAACGTGATGGCCAAGGGCCTGCTGGAGCGTATCGGTCTGGAAATGGGTGAGTTCACCCACAAGTGGAACGGCCAGAAGCACTATGAGCAGGTGCCCATCCCCGACCATACCGCCGGTATCAAGATTGTGCTGAACGCCCTCATCGACCCCCAGATGGGAGTCATCAAGAGCTTTAACGAGATCGGTGCCGTCGGCAACCGCATCGCTCACGGCGGCGAGCTCTTCAAAGAGAGCGTGCTGGTGACCGACAAGGTCATCGAGCAGATCAAGAGCCTCGAGCACCTGGCCCCGCTGCACACCCCCGGCAACCTGGCCGGCATCTATGCCATGCGCGAGGTGCTGCCCGGCGTGCCCCAGGCCGCCGTGTTCGACACCGCTTTCCACAGCACCCTGCCGCCGAAGAGCTTCCTCTACGGCCTGCCCTACGAGATGTATGAGAAGTACGGCATCCGCCGCTACGGCTTCCACGGCACCAGCCACAAGTTCGTCGCCGAGAAGGCCGCCAAGATGATTGGCAAAGACTGGAACGACCTGAAGATTATCTCCTGCCACTTGGGCAGCGGCGCCTCCATCGCCGCCATCGACCACGGCAAGAGCTTCGACACCACCATGGGCATGACGGCCCTCGAGGGCCTCATCATGGGCTCGCGCTGCGGCGATGTCGACCCCGGCGTCATCCTCTACCTCATGGACCAGGGCTACGACAGCAAGGCGCTGACCAAGCTGCTCTACAAGCAGAGCGGCCTCATCGGCATCAGCGGCGACAAGCAGGACATGCGCGACATCCGCGCCGGTCGCGATGCCGGCGACGAGCGTGCCACCTACGCCTTTGACATGTTCGCCCAGCGCGTGAAACGCTACATCGGCGGCTACATGGCCGAGATGGGCGGCTGCGACCTGCTGCTCTTCACCGGCGGCATCGGCGAGAACGCCTGGTTCATGCGTCGTCCCATCCTCGAAGATCTGGAGTGCCTCGGCATCAAGGTGGACCTCGAGCTCAACGACAAGACCATGGGCGAGGACGTCATCCTGAGCACCCCCGACTCGAAGGTTGCCACCGTGGTGGTCACCACCGACGAGGAGTTCGTCATCGCCAGCGACACCTACAAGCTGGTCAGCTGAACGTATCACTACACACTATTCTAACAATTGCCACCGCCTGTCTTCAGGCGGTGGCAATTTCATACCGGGTTGATAAATTGCATCCTGCAGGGCTAAAACACAACACCATACGAGCATAGCAGACCGTGTCCGATGATTGCATCTCCGGCATTGCTTGTCAATCCCATTGGGATATCCTCCGGTTTGTCAGGGAGAATACCTATATTGTAGATGGATGCCTTGATGCCAATGTAGTGGTTCGGCTTGAACTCATATTTTATGCCCGCAATAAAACTTCCATCAAATCCAACACGTGAGGTGGAGTGATTTTGGCCCAAATACTTGAAATTATTTGTGTGCACCAGAAGACCTGCTGCGACTCCTAATTCCAACTCCAATCTGCTGCTTAACGGAAAGTAGTGGCGTACATCAACCATGACTCCAAGGTTGACGAATTTCTCCTCCAAGGTGCGGACTGAGCTGTTTCCCCCATCGTATTTTGCGGACACTCCTAAAAACCAATCGTCCGCAAACCTATATCCTACAGATAGTTGCAATGTGGGAATCATGCTGTATGTAGCGGTGGTATCGTGAAAGGCGGAAATTGCAGAATAATTTCCATACCGCGTGGAGCCGAAACTAAATTCGGCCATTAAGCCATTAGTTTTTTCTTGCGCGGTTGCCGTGATGGATATTAAACCAAATATTAACAGGAATAAACGTTTCATGTGAGATTATTTTTTTTACATAAATAATGGTCCTACTGCAGAGCTGGCAACAGCACTGATCAATATGGAGCTGCCATTTGTGGGTGTTGAAATCCATGGTGCGGCTCCGCATACAGCACCCCCTGCATCTGCAATTAGAATATTTTTCCAGGTATACTTCTCTTTTATGTTTCTGTACGTCTCGCTCACCCATTCAGCGGCATTTCTGCAAAATTTTATAATTCCAGAGACTAGTCCTTTTGTACCAGTGTAAACATAACTAGTTGCATTTTCATGCAGGTCACTGACTAAAATATGCCATGGGTTTTCTTCGTTATTTGTTGCATCCTTCCAAAAGAGAGAGCTGTGATAGAAAATGTTTAAGCAAGCAACAACTTGGCTGTCCAATCGCGACATCTCCATCTTTGTAATTTCTATTTCATGCAACCTGATACTATTGCAAAACTCGTCGAGATCTTCTATTTCGCCATACATACGAAATACCTTCTGCACCTCCGTCGCAACTTCTGACTCGAAAAAATCATTCTCCCCATTATTTTCAAAGGGTAGACTCATACATGTCATTATCTCCTCCATTGTAAATTCACTATGCAGATAGTTAGAAATTATAGACGGTAAATTTTCAAAAATTTTTTGAGTTAATGCATCTCTGTCTGCTGTGTGTTTCTCCTCCAGGGAAATAAAATTCTCAAAATCTGTTACCATCTCCTGGCCAAGGGAATACAGAATAGTATTATGAGCCTCTCCTATGTAATCGAATGGGCTAATACAATCCAGATGAAAGGTGTTGCCTGCTTTGCCATCAACGTTCTCTCTATCTTCTTTGTTACATGAGAGAACCATGCTACTTACTATAACTATAGCTACTGCTGTAAGAATAAAAATTTCCTTTTTCATATTTTTTAATTGTCAAGGTGATTTATTACGTCTTCGTTTGTTGTGTAGGTGGGCGGAGGATTGTGTTTTTCTTCGGCCTACACAATATTTCGGTCTCCTCTGCGTTCTCACCACGCAAAGGTCGTCTATACCTCGGGTGCCCGCCGGCAGGGAAGATTTTTTTTCAGTTCCACTCTCCCTGCCCCAAGCACCTTTTTTTTTCCTCGTCCCTGACCAAGGCGGCACTACACCACTGGCGGGACTCCATTATATGTTGCTCATCATGGCGTTCTGTCGTTTCAGGCTTCGGCGGTTGTCAATATCAACCTCTAGCGGCAGGCGGAAGCCTTCTAGTCCTGCCATTCAAGGGGAATTGTCTTGGGTGATTTCCGAGTACAAAAATACAAATAAAATTTGAATAACAAAGAAGATTTTATTTTTTTCTACAAAAAATTCGTATAATAATGATTTTCAATATGAAAAACTTGTCATCTTTCTGCTTTGTTAGACGCAGAGGGGGCGGAAATATAACACCGTTGGGTAAAAAAACTATTTGCGTTGTGCGACAGTCGTGGCCAGCAGGACGAGGAGGGCGTAGTAGAGCGGCGGCAGGACGACGATGCAGACGAAGGGGAGGTGTTGGAGGCCGTCGAATAGTGTCATCGACACTTTACCTGTCTCGGCCACGGGTATCATGGAGCTTTCCCAAAGGGCTGACAGAAGTTCCTGTCCTTCGCCCAGGGGGCCGGGAAAGAGGTGCAGCCATAGGTTGAAAGCCAGCAGGGGTATGGCAGGCAGCATGGCTACCCACCGGCTGTGCCAACGGTGCCATAGCCAGGCTGGTGCCACCGCGAGCAGCATGCCCGCCAGGGCCGAAGCGAGGATGCGCTCCGGCACCTGGCCTGGGTATGGCAGGCAGTGAAAGCCGAAAACATAATGCGTCAGCGCCCACAGCAGGTTGCCAAGGAGGTCGCCTGCTAGGTAGAGCAGCAGGAAGGCGGCGTATAAGGGTAGACGGTGGCGCGTCATCTTTGCAGCTCCGGACATTTCTCGAGGAGGTCTATCGTCTCGGCGTCGTCGTATTGGCGTCCGTCGAATGACTGCAGGTAGCGGTGGTGGGTGCAGGTGGGCATAGCGGCATCCTCGTCGGTGGGGAGGCCCTCGGGGCGGTCGTCGCACTCGATGAGCAGCAGTTCATGCTTCGGACATACCGCCACGCGAAGGTTGTCCACATGCTCCTCGTCGAGGTACCAGCCGAACTGAATGAACGTCAGCCGCCGCTCCACCAGTCCGTCGCGCTCGTAGAGCACATTGCCGTCCCAGAAATCGCTCCGCACGAGGTAGCGGTCGTCGATGTCGACGACTTTGGCCTCGGGCAGGGCGTTGAAGAGAAATGTGGTGGCGCCGATGGCGGCGGCGAGGAGCATGCCCTCCAGGCCGATCAGGAGGTAGAACGCCCATCCGGCTATTCGCATGAGTAGCGGCTGGCGGTGCAGCAGGGTGTAGAAAACCATGGCCGTCAGCACCACCGTGGCCGCCACGGCGACCCAGTAGAGGATGATGTCGGCCAAGCCCACGAGGTGTGCCCCCGAGGGCAGCAGCAGCCTTACGGCCACTGCTGCCACCCAGAGCGCGGCGACGACGATTGCGGAGATGATGAGTGTGCGTCGCATAGCGGTGCTATTCTTTATTGTTGTTGTACCAGTCGATACGCCGCGAGGCCGCCATGGCCACCGCCAGCAGGACGAAGAGGCCTACGCTGCCCACCAGCAGGGCGTAGCTCTCGATTTGCAGCAGGATATAGATGAAGGCGTAGAGTGCCGCCAGCAGGCCGCCGATGACGAGACCCACCTTCTTGTCGCGCATGATGGCGCCGAGGTAGACGCCCAGCAGACCGGCCGTCATGGCCGACGCAATGAGGTACGACGCCAGGAACGACAGATGCTCCGAGAAGGAGAGCAGCAGTGTGTAGAAGAGCATGACGGCGATGCCGATGAGCAGATACTGCACGGGATGGATGGGATGCTCGCGGCGCACCTCGACGAAGAAGACCACGGCGAAGGTGAGCAGCACCACGAGGAAGGCATACTTCGAAGCGCGGTCGTTCTGCTGGTACTGCATCACGGGCTGCCGCAGCTGCACGCTGAAGGAGTCGCTGAGGGTGATGTTCCAGCTCTTTTTGGGCACCACCTGAGGGAAGCTGCGGTTGATGGCCAGCACGCGCCACTGCGCGTCGAAGCCCTCGGAGGTCACCGTGCGCTCCACGGGCAGGAAGGTGCCGTCGAACGAAGGGGTGGGGCAGTTTGAGTGCATCTGCACCGACGTGGTGTTGCCCATGGGCACGAACTTCAGCTCGTTGGAGCCACGCAGGGGCAGACGGATCTCGAACGGAAGGACGGCGCCGGCCACCAGGGTGCTGAGGTCGGCACGCCACAGCAGTCGCGACCCCTCGAAGGAGATCTCCTGCGGTGTGAGGGTGCGGCCGCCGACGGTGACGGTGGGGTTGTCGGTGAGGCCTTTGAGGGAGCTGAGATCCACGGCCATCTGCCAGCAGTTCTGCGCCAGCAGGGCACGCTGAGCGTCGGTGAGGGTCGGCGGCAGGAGGAAGGTGCCGCTGAGGACGATGTCGGCGTCGTAGACCGTGAAGTCGTAGATGCCGCGGTTGAGGTTGCGGGTGTTCACCTCGGCCTTGATGTCCAGCTGGTCGGGCAGCAGCGAGAACGACTGCTCGTCCTTCTGCGTGTACACCTTGATGGCGGGCCCCTTCACCGTCTGTGCCGTGCCCCATTTCTCGCACACCTCGTTCTCGGCGTCGGTGGTGGTGTTGCTGCGTTCGCTGATGAGCGACCGGATGAATGCCCAGGGGATGAGCAGGAGGATACAGAGTCCGACGATGATGGCCAGTTTGATGCCGTTGCGCCCGCGGCGCGAATCCATGTTTTTGTTTTCCATTGTTTCCATTGTGTTTTATATTTTAAATAGTACTTTGTAATTCAAAGTAAATATGCAAAAAAATAAAGTCCCGGTCATTTCTGTTCCTTGACGAACTGCTCGAGGGCGGCGAGGTGCTCCTGGAAGGCCTCGCGCCCCTGCAGGGTGGCGCGGAAGGTGGTGTTGGGCTTGCGGCCCACGAAGCGCTTCTCGCAGGCGATGTAGCCCAGCTCCTCGAGGGCGCGGGTGTGACTGGCCAGGTTGCCGTCGGTGAGCTCCAGCCACTGCTTGAGGGTGGTGAAGTCGACCGTGTCGTTGACCATCAGCACCGACATGATGCCCAGTCGCGCCCGGTTCTCGAACGCCTTGTTGAATCCTATGAGCGACACCTTCATCCGCGGCGGTTTTTGACGATGAGCAGCAGTCCGAACACCACGTGCAGTGCTCCGAATCCCAAGGCCCAGAAGAGCAGCGCGTGGGTGACGACGAAGCAGTCGGCCAGTCCGAGCGCCAGCTCCAGGTAGCCCAGCACGCCCAGCAGGCGGTGGGAGAAGTGGTGGCAGTTGATGAGTGCCAGACCGTAGAAGATGAGCATGATGGAGGAGGTCAGTCCGTAGTGTCCCTGCATCAGCAGGGCCAGACAGAGGACGGCGCCGGCCAGCAGCGGCACGGCGAAGTTGAGCATCGTGCGGCGCATGTTGGGGTCGAGGGTGACGGAAATATTTTTTCTTTTCGCCATCCAGAGGGAGGAGAAAAAGACGATTCCGCCGCACACGGCGACCAAAATCAGGGCTCCGATGATGGCAATTTGGGTCTTGTGGCTCCAAAGGTAGTCGGTATTGCCGTAGAGCGTTGAGAACCAAGAGTCTGAACCTTCGTAGAAGAGTCCGTTGGCCACCACTGCCGCCACCAGGGCGATGAGTCCCACGGCGGTCACTCCCCATCCGTTAATTGTCTGGAAACGAGAGCTCCGCTCCATCATTGTGCGGATACTTTCCAGGTCTTGTATGGCATCTTTGTTTTCCATGTTTTTAGTAGCACTTTGCGCTGCAAAGTTACGAACATTTTCTAAACTGGCAAATTTTTTTTTATTTTTCTGGTAGATGGTCCGTGATAATGTTGCCATGCATGATATGATACAACTATATGCCAAGGATGTAGGTATTCGGTGAAAAAAAAGTGTTCCGAGAATGTGAATTGCGGCGGAGGGGCAATATTTAGACTATTGTTGCGTTATCATATAACACCGCCATATGGTCTGGTGAAAGATTAGTGATAATTTGGGTACCTATAGAGTATGAAACAGTTTATTGTCATCCTGCTGCTCCTGCTTCCATTGTCTGTTTTAGGGCAGAACAAGAAGAGTATCCCGCTCTTTGAACGGGCCGTGGAGAAAGGTGTTGTGGGTCAGTACGAGGAGGCGGAGAAGCTGCTCCTCAAGGCCCTCGACGTCGACCCCGGCTACGCCGAAGCATGGCTCGTGCTGGGCAACCAGCGACTGGCCATGGAGCGCTATGCCGACGCCATCGACAGCTACGAGCACTGCCAGAACCTCAACGACCCGCACTGGCAGAAGGAGGTGCGCCGCCAGCTCGCCGTCGCCCGCTGGCGTCAGCATGCCGTGGAGAACCCCGTGCCTTTCCGTCCTATCAACCTCGGAGCCAACGTCAACACGCCCGACGACGAGTACCTGCCGGCCCTTACGGCCGACTACCGCATGCTGGTCTTCACACGCCGTTCGCCCCGCAACGCGCAGACCCTGCGGGGTCTGGACATGGAGGAGGATTTCTACTACTCCGACTACGACACCATGGAGCTCGACTGGGGTCCGGCCCACCGCATGCCCGAACCCCTCAACAGCCACGGCAACGAGGGCGCACAGACCATTTCGCACGACGGCCGTGTGGTCATTTTCACCGCCTGCGGGCGCAATGCCCATAGCGGCTGCGACATCTACATGAGTGTGCGTCAGGGCGGCCGCTGGGGCAAGCCGCGCAGCCTGGGCGAGCCTGTCAACTCCCCCTTCTGGGAGTCGTTCCCCTCGCTCTCCATCGACGGCTACACGCTCTATTTCGCCTCCAACCGTCCCGGCGGCTATGGCGGCACCGACATCTGGTACTGCACCCTCGACGAAGGGCGCTGGAGCGAACCCCGCAACCTCGGTCCCGAGGTGAACACCAAGGGCAACGAGACGGCCCCCTACATTCATTTCGACGACAAAACACTATACTTCGCCTCCGACGGCCACCAGGGCATGGGAGGCATGGACCTCTATGTGGCCAAACGCACCTCCGACAGCACCTTCGGCCAGGTGCAGAACCTCGGCTATCCCATCAACACCTCCGGCGAGGAGAACAACCTCATCGTGGCCCCCGACGGCCGCACGGCCATCTTCTCTTCCGATCGCTTCGGCGGATATGGCAAGCAGGACCTCTATTCCTTTGTCATGCCTGCGCCGGCGCGTCCCGAGCGCATCACCTTCATCGACCCCGTCGTGCAGGCCGAGAATCTGCTGACCCTCGGCGACACCGTCACCCTGCACAACATCCTCTTCCTCACCGCCAGTGCCGAACTCTACGAGGCTTCCAAGGCCGGCCTCGACCGTCTGGCCGAAGCCTTGAAGCGCCATCCGCGTCTGCGCCTGGAGGTGGGCGGCCACACCGACGCCGTGGGCAAGGACGAGGACAACATGGTGCTCAGCGAACGGCGTGCCAAGGCCGTCTACGACTACCTCATCGAGCGCGGCATCGAGGCCGACCGCCTCACCTACCGCGGCTACGGCGAGACACGCCCTGTGGCCACCAACGACACCCCCGAGGGCCGCGCACAGAACCGCCGCACCACCCTCACACCCCTCAAATGAAAATAATTTCGTATATTTGCAGCCATAAAACAACAACGACAATATGAGTAAAGATATAGTTTGCAGTGGCATACGCCCCACGGGCAACCTCCACCTCGGCAATTATTTCGGCGCCCTGAAGAACTTCGTCCGCATGCAGGACGAATACGACTGCTTCTTCTTCATCGCCGACTACCATTCGCTGACCACCCATCCCACCCCCGGCAGCATCTACAACGACGCCCGCGCCATCCTCGTGCAGTACCTCGCTTCGGGCCTCGACCCCGAGAAGGCCACCATCTATTTCCAGAGCGACCTGCCCGAGACCATCGAGCTTTACCTCTTCTTCAATATGAACGCCTACCTCGGCGAGCTCGAGCGCGTCACCTCCTTCAAGGACAAGGTGCGCCAGAACCCCAACAACGTCAATGCCGGCCTGCTGACCTATCCCACCCTCATGGCCGCCGACATCCTCATCCACAAGGCCACCAAGGTCCCCGTGGGCAAGGACCAGGAGCAGCACCTCGAAATGACGCGCACCTTCGCCCAGCGCTTCAACAACATGTACCACTCCGAGGTCTTCCCCCTGCCGCAGGCCATGGGCTCCAACGGCCAGCTGGTGAAGATCCCCGCCCTCAACGGCAGTGGCAAGATGGGCAAGAGCGAGGGCGAAGCCTCCACCATCTTCCTCACCGACGAGCCCGCCGTCATCCGCAAGAAAATCATGAAGGCCAAGTCCGACAGCGGCCCCACAGAGATGAACCAGAAGAAACCCGAGGAGATCGAGAATCTCTTCTCCCTGCTCAAGGCTGTCTCCACGCCCGACACCGTCGAGTATTTCGACGACCTCTACAACCGCTGCCAGATACGCTACGGCGACCTCAAGAAGCAGCTCGCCGAGGACATGGTGGCCTTCGTCGAGCCCCTGCGCCAGCGCATCCTCGAGATTGGTGCCGACGACGATGCACTCCGCCGCATCATCGACCGCGGCAAGGAGAAGGCCCACGTCAGCGCCGCCCGCACCCTCGCCGAGGTACGCCACGTCATAGGCTACCGCAACTGAGGGGTGCTATAGACAATAAAAAAGCCGTCCAGAATTCTGGGCGGCTTTTTTTGTTCGATTGGTCTTTACTTACTGGGCAACGACTTCTTCGACAGCGTCGGTGGCAACCTCGGCGGCGGCGTCAGCGAGGGTCTCGGTGGCCTCGGTGGTCTCCTCGGTCATCTCGGTGGCGACAGCCTCGACAGCCTGCTCGGCCATTGTGTCAACGGTCTCGGTGTTGTTGCTGCCGCAAGCGGCGAAACCAAACATACCGGCGATTGCAAATGCAAAAAATACTTTCTTCATCATTTTGAGTTTTAAAATGTTTATTGTTAGGTTTTTTAACTTTTTATTTCCTTTTTCGAGGTGCAAAAGTACTACTTATTTCTGAAATGTTAAAAAATAAAGTGCTAATAATTCCTAAAATAAAAGCAATGATTTGATTGTCAGTATTATATACGTGCGGTTTTCTGCCCTTTCAATCCTTGTTTTCCCTGAAAAAAACCTTCCGGCCATCCCTGGGAGGCCAAAAATCAATGCCCCGTCGGAAGGTCCGGCGGGGCATTGTTTTCTGTTTCAGGGCCACTTTTTACGGCAGGGGCACCAGGTTGTTGAAGCCCATGAAGGCCATGGCCAGGATACCGGCGGTGACCAGCGCGATGGGCACACCCTTCATGCCTTTGGGGGTGCCGGTGAGCTCCAGCTGCTCGCGGATGCCAGCGAAGATGACCAGTGCCAGGGTGAAGCCCACGGCGATGGAGGCCGAGTAGACGACGCTCTCCAGGAAGTTCATGTTCTTCTGGATGACCAGGATGGCCACGCCGAGCACGGCGCAGTTGGTGGTGATCAGCGGCAGGAAGACTCCCAGGGCCTGGTAGAGGGCGGGGGCAATCTTCTTCAGCACGATTTCAACCATCTGCACCAGGGCTGCAATCACGAGGATGTAGGCGATGGTCTGCAGGTACTCCAGGTTCAGCGGCACCAGCACGTACTGCATGATGAGGTAGGTCACCATGGTGGCCAGCAGCATCACGAACAGCACAGCGCCGCCCATGCCGAGCGAGCTCTTCACGTCTTTCGACACACCCAGGAACGGGCAGATGCCGAGGAACTGGGCCAGCACCACGTTGTTCACGAAGATGGCGCCGATGATCAGTGCGAATATAGATACTCCAGTCATAAGTCAAATGTTTTTTGTTACAATTCGGACTGCAAAAATACACACTTTTTCCGAACTGGCCAAATAAATTTTCAACTCTTAACGCTTAACTCTTAATTATTAACCTTATTCGACCCATCCCAGCACGTCGCCTTTCTTCACCATCTGGCCTTGTTTGGCGCAGGTGTCCACCACTTTGCCGCCCTTGAGGGCCGTCATGGGCATCAGGGCGTAGGGGGCCTCGATGTGGGCCAGGGTGGCGCCCTCTTTCACCTCTGTTCCGGGGGCCGGCGGGGTGCTCTGGTCGTCGAAGTTGACCTCCCACAGCAAGCGGCCCGTGGCGGTGGCCACCATGGGGGTGGCGCCCGGGTGCTTCTGCGAGATGTAGTTCAGCGCCCCTTCGGCGCTGGCAGCCTGCGTGGCGCCCTTGGGGGCGTCCTTCTCGGCGCGCAGCTGTGCCACCTCCTTGTGGAAGCGCTCCTTGGCCACGCCGCTCTTGTAGTCGCGGTACTGGCGGTCGTGCATGGCCAGCTCGAAGAGCTCCTCGTCGTCTTCGCCGCGCTCCCAGCCGTTCTGTTCCATCTCCTTGATGTACTCCGGCAGGGCGTCGGGATAGGCGTCCTGCGGCACGCCGGTGTAGAACTCCATGCCCTGGGCCTTGGCCAGCTCGACGATCTCGGGGGCCAGGGGGCCGGGCAGCTTGCCGGCGCGGCCGAGGATCATGCTCCACGAGTCCTTGTCAATCTGGCTGAAGCGGGGCTTGCCCTGGGCCATGGCCAGCAGGTTCATCACGGCGATGTTCTTGGTGTACTGGCTGAAGGGCGTCACCAGCGGGGGGTAGCCCAGCATGGGCCAGATGTGCTCCACCTCCTGGAACAGCTGCACCGTGAGCTCCTCGAAGCTCACCTCGGGCTTGCCGTTCTTCTTCAGGGCCATGTTGATGGCGCCGTGCACGCCGCGCAGGTCGCTCATCATCGAGCCCATCATGCCGCCGGGCAGGCCGCAGCCCACCAGCAGCGAGGTGCTCACGCGGTTGCCGGGGTTGATGTAGAGGCCCAGGAAGTCGTCGATGAACTCCTGCGTCAGCTTGCGGGCAGCCATGTAGGCGTCCATGTTGATGTCCTTCACCAGGAATCCGGCGTCCTTGAGCATGGCCTGCACCGAGATGACGTCGGGGTGCACCATGCCCCACGACAGGGGCTCCATGGCGCAGTCGATGACGTCGGCACCGGCCTGGGCCACCATCAGCGTCGAGGCCATGGAGAGGCCCGGGCCCGTGTGGCCGTGGTACTGCACCACGATGTGGGGGTATTTGGTCTTGATTTCGTGTACCAGCTTGCCCAGCGTGGCGGGACGCCCCACGCCGGCCATGTCCTTCAGGCAGATCTCGTCGGCGCCGAACTCCACCAGCTTGTCCACGATGCCCATGTAGTACTCCACCGTGTGCACCGGCGAGTGGGTGATGCTCAGGGCCGCCTGGCTGATCATGCCGGCCTCCTTGGCATATTTGACGCTGAGCTCGAGGTTGCGCGGGTCGTTCAGTCCGCAGAACGAGCGCATGATGTCCACGCCCTGCGCCTTCTTCACCTTCGGCATCAGCTGGCGCACATCCTTCGGCACGCCGTACATGCGCAGGCCGTTCAGCGCGCGCTCCAGCATGTGGGTCTGGATGCCGGCCTTGTTGAAAGGCTTGGTCCAGGCGCGCACAGCCTTGTTGGGGTTCTCGCCGTACATCAGGTTCACCTGCTCGAAAGCGCCGCCGTTGGTCTCTATGCGGTCGAAGCAGCCCATCTCCACAATCACCGGAGCTATCTTCTCCAGCTGGTCCACTCGGGGTTGGTATTTGCCGCTGCTCTGCCACATATCGCGGTATACCAGACTAAATTTTATCTCTTTTGCCATAGTGTTAATCTTTTGATATAAAAAACATTACCCCAATTTATAAATAATTGGGGATTTTGCAAATATACGATTTTTTTCTTTCCTGCAAGAAAAAAAGTTCTTCCTGCCCTTTTTTCCGCCCTTTTTCCGCCTTTTATTCGTACCCTCTTCGCCCCTTGTTCGGCCCTTCTTATATAGTTCTTATATCGTTCTCATATACTTCTTATATAGTTCTTATATACTGTATATAGGAACTATATGAGAACTATATAAGAAGTATATAGGAACGATATGAGAAGGGGCGAATTGGGGGCCTCTTCGGTACGGGTTCGGTACGGGTTCGGGGGTGGGATCGGTGGGGGTCAGGTGCGGGTTTGGGATGGGTTGAGGGTGGGGAAAAAAAGAATCCCCGCGCGGGGGAAAAGGGAGGGGGATAAATGTTTTTACAATCTAAAGAGATTGCGCGCCGATGCAGTAGTGACATCGGCTACCTCGTCGAGACTGATGCCTCGGAGGTCGGCTATGCGTTGGGCGATGAGGGGGATGTATGCGCTCTCGTTGCGTTTGCCGCGGTGCGGCACGGGGCTGAGGTAGGGAGCGTCGGTTTCGAGCAGCAGCCTGTCGAGAGGCAGTGTTTTGGCCACTTCGCCCATGGTGGCGTTTTTGAAGGTGACAACACCGCCGATGCCCAGGTGGAAGCCCATCTCCACGGCACGCTGCGCTTCCTGCACACTACCGCCGAAGCAGTGCATCACGCCTCGCCAAAGGGGACGGTTCAGTTCGCGCAGTAGATTGAAGACTTCGTTGTGCGCTTTGCGGATGTGGAGGCACACCGGCAGGTCGAGGTCGTTGGCCCAGAGGAGTTGGCACCGCAGGGCTTCAACCTGTTGTTCTTCGAAGGTACGATCCCAATAGAAGTCGAGTCCTATCTCGCCCACGGCGATGTAACGGGAGATTCCGCTGCCATGGTACAGCCGGTCTTTTACCGCTGCCAGCTCCTGCTCGTAGTCCTCTTTGACCGAAGTGGGGTGTAAGCCTGCCATGGAGTGGAAATGATCGGGGTAGGCGTTCTGTAGGGCTTCGAGGCGGGAGGTGGACGAGGAGTCGATGTCGGGCAGTAGCATAGTCGTTACACCCGCTTGCAGAGCACGGCAGACGGCGTCGTCGCGGTCGGCATCAAACGCTTCGTCGTATAGGTGGCAGTGGGTGTCGATGAATGTCATGAGAGGGGGGCTATTGGTTGTGGGACTGTTGGATGAACGCAGTCATGAGGTCGTAAAGCTGGAGCAGTTGCGGTTCGGAGGACAATAGGCGCCGTTGAGCGTCGATTGTTTTCTGGTCATGGCGTATGGCAGGACCTGTCTGCTGAGGCCAAAGGAGACCGTAGTCCATCTTCTTCACTGTTGCCTCGGCGATGGGGCGGAGCATGGAAAAGTCGATACCGTGGCGGAAAGCGAGGTCTTGAGCCAATGCGTTGACGGCGTTGCCGAAATTGTTGACAAAGACTGCTGTGAGGTGCGCCCATCGCCGCTGCTCGTAATCCAGGTGGTATATGTTGGTGCTGATGGTGGCAAAGAGCTCTTCTATAGCGGTTTCCACTGCCGGAGAACTGCCCTCGATGCAGAGGGGCAGGTGTGAATAATCCATGGCCAAATCACGCACAAAGGTTTGAGGCGACCACACCACACCGTAGTGGGGTGAGAGACGTTTCAGGACGTCGGTGGGAGTGCTTCCGGAAGTGTGGAGGAAGAGTTTGTCGGCATACGACGGCAAGTCAAGGGCGAGGTCGTAGAGGGCATCGTCGTTGACGGCGAGGAGGTAGATGTCGGACTTGTCGTCAAGGCTTGACGGGCGGTTGATGGGCATAGCCCCCACTCGTCGAGCCAAAAGGGCTGCGTGGTCATACTCGCGTGTAAGGATTTGGCGTATGGTATGGCCGGCAGCATGGAGGGCCAAGGCAAGATGGGTGGCCACATTGCCCGCTCCAACAATACTAATATTCGTCTTCTTCAAAGAAAAAGTCTTCTTTGGTGGGATAGTCGGGCCAGATGTCTTCGATGCTTTCATACTGGTCACCCTCATCCTCAATTTCCTGAAGGTTTTCTACCACCTCCATCGGGGCGCCTGTACGCTGGGCGTAGTCAATAAGTTCTTCCTTGGTGGCAGGCCAAGGGGCGTCTTCCAGTTTCGATGCTAATTCTAATGTCCAATACATAATAAATCTTGTCTGTGTTTATCTCAAAAAATCGTGCAAAAGTACATGAATTTTCTATACTGGCAAATTTTTTTTTCAATTAGTTGATATACAAATCCTCTTGTTTGCCATCGGCCACGACGGCGCGTCGGCCGAGGACGAAAAGATAGTCAGATAGGCGGTTGAGATAACGAAGAATGACATCGTCGATTGCTGCTTCCTTGGCAAGGGTGACAACGCATCGCTCGGCACGTCGGCAGACAGTGCGGCTCACATGGCACTGTGCGCCGGTGAGGTTGCCGCCGGCGATGACAAAATTCTGCAGTTTGGGCAGCATGTCACTGATGGTGTCAATCTGCCGTTCGAGCAGTTCGACCTCCTCTTCTGCAAGCTGGGGCAGGCGGGCGTAGATGGCTGCGTCCTCTGTGGCCAGCAGGGTCTGTATTGTGAAGAGGTTGTGCTGAACGGTCTTCAATTCGTCGTAGTAGCCACCTTGGGTGGGACGGAACATCTCGGCCAGGAGGCCGATGTGTGCGTTGAGTTCGTCGACGGTTCCATAGGCCTCTACCCGCTTGTCGTCTTTCGCCACACGGCTGCCGCCGACAAGCGAGGTAGTGCCTCGATCGCCTGTTTTTGTATATATCATATTTTTTCTACAGATTTGACTTCGGGAATCACTCTCTTCAATGCACTCTCAATGCCTTGTTTGAGCGTGGCCATGGCATGGGGACAGCTGCCGCAGTGTCCCTTCAGGCGCACGATGACAACACCTTCGGCGGTCATGTCGACATATTCCACGTCGCCGCCGTCCTGCTGCAGGTAGGGGCGAATCTGGGCCAGCGCGTTTTTAACTTTCTGCTCTACGGCGGGTTTCTCTTGATCTGTCATAATCGTTGGTGTGTTATTATTTTGATATTTTCTGTTTGCAAATTTCGGCTATGGTGTTCTGGGCCAGGGCGTCGAAAGCATCGCGCACGGGATCCTGTGTCTTGTCGGGAGAGAAGAGCGCCACCGGTTTGCCGTTGTCGCCGCTCTCGGCAATGGCCTGCACCAAGGGTATTTCGCCCAGCAGTGGTATGTTCATTTCCTCTGCCAGTCGACGGCAGCCGCCCTTGCCGAAGATGTAGTACTTGTTCTGCGGCAGCTCGGCGGGGGTGAAATAGGCCATGTTCTCCACAAAGCCCAGCACGGGGATATTGACGCTCTCGTTGCGGAAAAGCTCCACGCCGCGCACCACGTCGGCCAGGGCCACCTGCTGGGGGGTGCTGACGATGATGGCGCCGCTGACGGGAATGGTCTGAGCCAGGGTGAGCTGTATGTCGCCCGTTCCCGGGGGCATGTCAACCACCATATAGTCTATCTCGTCCCACCAGGTCTCGGTGAGAATTTGTTTCAGTGCACCGCTGGCCATGGGGCCGCGCCAGGCAAGGGCTTTGGTGGGGTCGACAAAGAAGCCGACGCTCATGAGTTTGATGCCGTATTTCTCAATGGGGAGCATGTAGGTCTTGCCGTCCACCTGGTGGCCGTACACTTCCTCGTCCTTGATGTCGAACATGATGGGTAGCGACGGACCGTAGATGTCGGCGTCGACCAGCGCCACCTTGGCACCCGTTTTGGCCAGCGACACTGCCAGGTTGGCAGCCACGGTGCTCTTTCCCACGCCGCCTTTGCCCGAGGCAACGGCGATGATGTTGTGTATCTTGGAGAATATTTCCTTGAATTCTTCCTTGGGGTCTGGTTGGGGTTTGGAGGTGAGGTTGATTTCCACCTCGGCCTCGCGGTCCACCATCTCGTGGATAGCGGCGATGCAGTCGTCGCTCATCTTCTTTTTCATGGGGCAGGCGGGGGTGGTCAAGACAAGGTCGAAACTCACCTTTTTGCCGTCCACTTTTATATTCTCAATCATGCCGAGCTCTGTCAGGCTGCGGCCAAGGTCGGGGTCGTTGACATGGCCCAGGGCCATTTCTATTTGTGTAGTGGTTATCATTGTGCGAATATCTCTTTTAATTTGTTTTCCAATTCTCTGCCCCGCAAATTACGTGCCAAAATCTTGCCGTCGGGGTCGACAAGGACGGTGGAGGGGATGCTCTGTATGCCGTAGAGGCGTCCGCCGGCCGACGACCATCCGCGCAGGTCGCTGACATGGTTGGGCCATGAGAGCTTGTCGTCGGCAATGGCTTTCAACCATGCCTCGCGGTTGTTGTCGAGCGACACGCTGTATATTTCAAATCCTTTCTCATGGTAGGTCTGATATAGGCGTACCACGTTGGGGTTCTCCATGCGGCAGGGACGGCACCATGAAGCCCAGAAGTCGATGAGCACCACTTTGCCCCGCAGGTCGCTCAGGCGGCGGATATTGCCGTCGCGGTCGGCGAGGGCTATGTCGGGGGCCTCCATGCCGGGCAGAATGGCTGTGCGCAGCTTGTGGTCCAGGTATTTCACGTGTTCGTTCTCCGGCCATTGGCCGACAAGGGCGTCGCGTATCTTCTTGTAGAGCGGGGCATACTGCTCGAACGCCTGGTCGAAATAGGTGACCAGGAAAGCACTCATCAGCGTGCCGCTATTGGCCGAGAGGAGCGAGTCGAAGGTCTTCTCGAAGGGTATCTCCGGCGTCCAGAGTCTGTTGCGCACCATCAGGTTGGTGAACTCCTTGTACACTCTCATGTTCTCCGACCCCTTGACAGAGGTGATGTTGAACAAGTTGAGCGTCGGCATGAAATCCACCTCCATGGTGACTTTCTCTTTGGGCATGAGCATCAGCCACAACTTGGGCAGTTGGTCCTTGTTGGGCGAGAGCAGGAGCACGAGGGGGTCTGCCGCTTTGCGGCTCAGGGTGAGCTGCCCCTTGTCGTTGAGCGTCAGCGTGTCGGTCGGTATCAGTCTGCCTCCCTGGGCTTCGGCCACAGTGAACGAGATGCTCTTGTCCCACCCGTTGAAGGTGCAGGTCGCGGTGCTCTTCTGTGCCGACGCGGCAATGCCGAGAGCAAGCGTGGCTATAATGAGAATCTGTCGTTTCATATTCTGTATCATTGTTGTTGTGTTTTCCCTTTCATAATGGCGCGTGTCTGCTTAAGGTCCTCGTCCTCGGGCAGGTATATGAGGTAGAAAGCCTCCTGTCCGTAGAGCGATTGGCCTATGAAGGCCTTCAGCATGGTGCGTATCATGCGGTGCTGTGCGTTGAGGCCTTTGCTGTCCAGCGGCACGCCCTCGGCCTCTCCCATGGCCACCATGCGCTGCACCATGGCCTCGCTCACTTCAAAGTGGCGGCGGAAGGTGTTGCGGTCGGGGTAGCGTTTCAGCCACTCTCCGGCGTGCTGTTTCACCTCGTTGAAGGCGGTGCGGCTGATCACCTGTTTGGCCGACAGCCGGTTGTAGTATACGAAGGAAGGATCCTTGCGGTAGGCGATGAGATGGTCGGGGAAGATGCCTCCTCCGCCGTACACCACGCGCCCTTCGCTTGTGTAGTAGGGCGTCGAGTCGGTGACGTGCACTGTCGGGTTGTCGGCATACGACTCCTCCATCAGCTGCTCCAGGTAGTCCTTGTAGTATTCGTCTGTGCCGGCGCTGTAGGGACGCTGTATGGAACGCCCCGAGGGCGTGTAGTAGCGCGCCACGGTGAGCAGCACCGACGACCCGTCGCTCAACACATACTCGCGTTGCACCAGCCCTTTGCCGAAGGTGCGGCGCCCCACAATGGTGGCCCTGTCGTTGTCCTGCAGCGCCCCGCTGACAACCTCGCTGGCCGAGGCCGACCCTTCGTCCACCATCACCATCACCCTCCCTTTGGTAAACAGGCCGCCGCGCTGGGCATAGACATTCTCGCGTCGCTGGTGGGCCCCCTGGGTGTAGACGATGAGGCTCCCCGAGGGAAGCAGCTCGTTGGCGATGCCCACGGCCGCCTCCAGCGACCCGCCGCTGTTGCCGCGCAGGTCGAAAATCAGGCTCCTCATGCCACGCTTCAACAGGTTCGCCAGCGCATAGCGGAATTCGGAGTGGCTGGTGGATGAGAAGGAGGAGAGGAGTATGTATCCCGTGGTGTCGTCCAGCATGTCGCTGTAGAGAAGGGTGCGATGGTTCACCACTCCGCGGCGTATGGTCTTCTGTATGGTCTCCTCTGCCCCGTGGTTGCGCCGCACAACGATGTCTACCGTCGAATGGCGAGGTCCGCGCAGGCGTTTCACCACTGAGTCGGCCGGCATACCCACGCCGCTCACCTGTACGCCTCCCACGCTCCACACCATGTCGCCCGGCAGCAGGCCTGAACCTGCCGACGGCCCGTCGGCCATCACCTCGCCAATGTATGTCGTGTCGCCCTCGCGGTGCAGTACAAGCCCCACGCCCTCGAAGTTGCCGCGCATCATCTCTTCCGTGCGTTCGGACTCGCGGGCGGTGAGGTAGATGCTGTGAGGATCCAGCTCGCCGAGCATGACACCCACCAGATGCTCGCTCAGCGAGTCGGCTTCCAGCGTGTCGACGTAGCGGTGCTCCACAAGGTCGAGCACCTCGCTCATCTTGCTCTGCAGCCCCTGGTGTTCGCCGTCGGCCATCGCGGGCTGGTGCGATTTGAACATCAGCCCGATGAGCATGCCGAGCACCATCGCGATGAGTATCAGTATTATGTTGCCGCTCGTGGCGGCTTTCTTCTCCGGGTCCATACCTTCCTATAACGTCATTATTCTGTTTATCGTATCTCGGCTGTCGTTTTTTCTTTCTGCCCCTCTGCCGGGGTGGCGGCGCGGCTGCGGTTGACCACCCACACTCCGGTGAACACCAGCACCGCCGCCAGCACCTTGGTGAAGGTCAGCCGGTCCATGCCCGTCCAGATGGCCACGGCGATGGCTATGATGGGCTGCAGGTAGCCGTACATGCTCACCAGCGTCGGCCGTATGCGCTTCTGCCCCACGGGCACCAGATAGTAGGCTATGAACGTCGAAAACAGTATCATGAACCCTATCTCCCACCACACGTAGCCTGGCACGGCGGCAAAATCCGTCTGCGGCAGGTGCGGCAACGCAAAAGGCAGCGAGATGACAAACGACACCAGGAACATCCATTTCATCGACGTCACCACCGAGTAGCGCGCTATCAGGTTGCGGCAGGTGCCCAGGTAGAGGGCGAAGACGATATAGTTGGCGAAGCAGTAGGCAATGCCCACGGGCTCCGTCTCCGAGGCTCCGTTGCCGCCGAAGGTGCTCTGCAGGATCAGCCACAGGATGCCGCCGAAGCTCAGCGCCACACCCAGCGCTTTCTTCCACGTGATGGGCTCCTTGAGGAAGATGGCCGCCACGAACATCGTGAAGATGGGCGTCGTGGTGCTCATCACCGAGAGGTCTACCGGCGTGGTGTGCGCTATGGCGTGCAGGAAAGTGAGCTGGGGCAGGAACAAGCCCAGGATGCCCGCCACGGCCAGCCGCAGCAGGTCTTTCCACGGCACATGCTCCTTGGGCATGAAGAGCGACAGCAGCCAGAACAGCCCGCCGGCCACCAGCGCCCGCATGGCGAACAGCACGATGGGCGCCACGCCGCCGTCGGTGGCTATGTCGCGGCACACCACCACATTGATGCCGAAGATGACATAAGCGGCGGCGCAGGCCAGATGCCCTATGGCGATATTTCTGTCTACCCTCAACTCTTAACTCCTAACTCTTTAACTCTTAACTGAGATCACCCCTCCTGCATCAGCTTCAGCAGGTCCTGGCCGATGTCGCGGCGCTGGTACTTCCCTTTCCATTCGATGTCCTGGCAGCGGTTGTAGCTCTTGAGCAGCGCCTCCGGCAGGCTGTTGGCCAGCGCCGTGGCGCACATCACGCGGCCGCCGGCCGTGACCAGGCGTCCCTCGCCGTCGCGCTTGGTGCCGCAGTGGAACAGCAGCACCCCTTCGGTGTCGCTGCCGAGGCTGATGGCGTCGCCCTTGGGGTAGCTCTCAGGGTAGCCCTTGGCCACCATCATCACGCAGGCCGCCGTGCGGGGGTCCACCTCGAGCTTGCAGCCGTCGAGGTCGCCGTGGGCGGCATTCTCAAAGAGCGACACCACGTCGCTCTTGATGCGCGGAAAGACACTCTCGGTCTCGGGATCGCCCATGCGCACATTGTATTCTATCACATACGGCTCCGGGTTGTCGCTGCCTATGCCGCAGCACATCAGGCCGATGAAGATGAATCCGCAGTAGGGTATCTTCTCCTCGCGCAGTCCGCGCACGGTGGGCTTGACGATGCGGTCCTCCACCTTCTTCATGAAGGCCTTGTCGGCAAACGGCACGGGGCTCACCGAGCCCATGCCGCCGGTGTTCAGGCCGGTGTCGCCCTCGCCGATGCGCTTGTAGTCCTTGGCCGAGGGCAGCAGCAGGTAGTGGCTGCCGTCGGTGAGCACGAAGACGCTCATCTCGATGCCGCTGAGGTACTCCTCGATGACCACGCTCGCCGATGCATCGCCGAACTTGCGGTCCTGCAGCATCTCGCGCAGGTGGGCCTTGGCGGTGGCCAGGTCGTCCTCTATCAGCACCCCCTTGCCCGCGGCAAGCCCGTCGGCCTTGAGCACATAGGGCGCCTCGAGGGTCTCCAGGAACGCCTCGCCTTCGGCAAGGGTGTCCACGGTGAAGGTGCGGTAGCGCGCCGTGGGGATATTGTGGCGCTGCATGAATGCCTTGGCATAGTCCTTGCTCCCTTCCAGCATGGCTCCCTGCTTCGACGGGCCGATGACCATGATGTTCTTCAGCATGGGACGGCTGGCGAAGAAGTCGGCTATGCCGCCCACCAGCGGCGCCTCGGGACCCACCACCAGCATCTCCACCCTGTGGCTCAACGCAAACTGAGCCACGGTTTCGAAGTCGCCGATGTCCAATTTTACATTCTCGCCCAGCTGCTCCGTCCCCGCGTTGCCGGGGGCTATGAATAGCTGGCCGCACTGCGGACTTTGTGCTATTTTATAGGCAATTGCGTGCTCGCGCCCGCCCGATCCTAAGAGTAAAATATTCATCTTTTTGTCTGTCTTGTTTTCTTAAATCAAAAATGCAAAAATACATAATCCCCGCGACATGGCAAAAAAAAATTTCCATCCCCCTCCCCATAGCCACCCGGCAGGCCTTCTCCTCGCCCCCTCTTCGCCCCTTGTTCGGCCGTTCTTATATCGTTCTTATATCGTTCTCATATACTTCTTATATAGTTCTTATATACTGCATATAAGAACTATATAAGAAGTATATGAGAACTATATGTAAACTATATGAGAAGGGCCGAATTCGGTCCCTCTTCGGTACGGATTGGGGGCGGATGCTAACGCTTGGGGTCGTAGGTGCGGAAGACGATGACGGGGCCGTCGGCGTCGAGGGTGAAGCGGTCGGCCAGGACGTCGTTGAGCGTGGCCTGCCACCAGAAGGCAGGGCGGAAGCGGTCGAGGGGCCAGCGGAGGCCTTCGGAGCTGACGGCGGTGGCGGCGTCGAGGGTGAAGATGGAGACCTGCTGGTGGGGGAAGGCCTCGAAGGTGCGCTCGCCGCTGAAGGAGCAGAAGCGGCCGTGGTCGGTGAGCATCTCGATGTCGATGCCGGGATATTCCGCGGCGAAGGTGGCGAGGTAGGAGATGTTGCCCAGCGTGTGGTCCTCGCGGCGGCCCGTGGCGCCGAGGATAGTGACCTTCCCGACTTCCGCCCTCCGGCCTCCGGCCTCCGACATGGTCCAGGCCATGGCTTTGTGCAGGTCGTTGTAGTCCTGCTCGTCGACCTGGATCCAGCGGTCGCCCAGGGCGCGCTTGTCGGCCTCGGTCAGCGAGTCGCCGTCGCCGATGACTATGAAGGGAATTGAAAATTGGGAGTTGAAAGTTGAAAACCGAGTATAGGCCGAGTCGCAGCAGACGACGAAGTCGGCCTCGCGCAGGGCGCGCAGAGGCACGGGGTGGGTGGGGAAGTCGCCGGCGGCGAGGATGGCGATGTTTTTCTTTGAACCGTTCGTCTCCATTTCAGTTTTTCAATTTTCAGTTTTCATTTTCCTCCAACGGATGATGCCGAGGATGCAGAAGACCTCGTAGACGAGGTACATGACCGCCGAGGCGGTGTAGCCCGTGGCGAAGTAGATGTAGGCGAGGATGGGCTCGCTGACGAGCCAGAAGAGCCACTGCTCCCAGTATTTCTGCGAGAGCATCCACATGCCCACGATGCCCAGGGCGGCGCTGAGGCCGTCGAGGAAGGGCATGGTGGCCTCGCCCAGCAGGGGCAGCAGCCAGCGGAAGAGGAGGGTGAGGGCGGCGGTGGCCAGGAGGAGCCACGGCCAGAGACGCAGGGGGCAGGAGGTGACGGGGCGCTCTTCTTGGTCCGCCGGCATCTCTTGGAGCGCCGGCATCTTGCCGGCATCACCGTGGAGCGCCGGCATCTTGCCGGCATCACCCAGCGGTTCGGCATTGTCCTTGCCGGCAGGATGCCGGCGCTCCATTTTCTGCCGGCGGTCCATTTTCTGCCGGCGGTCCATCAGGCCGCGCCAGACGAGGAGGCCGTAGATGGAGATGAGGAAGTTGTAGACGCAGATGCCGGTGTTGGCATACCAGCCGATGCGGAAATTGATGACGGCGTAGAAGGCCGCCATCAGCAGACTCGACGGCCACAGCCACCGGCTTGCCTTGTACTCGCTGAAGACGAAGACCAAGCCGATGGCTGCACCGAGGATGTCCAGAATATTCATTTAGAAGCGGTAGATGACACGTGCCATGAAGTTGATGCCGGGCTGCTGGAGGAAGGCGCGGTCGTGGTAGTAGCCGTACCACGAGGCGTCGTCGCTGAAGTAGTCGCCCACCCAGGCGTTGAGGCGGTACTGGTGGTCGAGCACGTTGTTGACCAGCAGCTGGGCCTCGATCTGGTTGTGTCCGCGGAGCTGCCAGAGGTAGGAGGCCTTGATGTTGAGGAGGAAGTAGGGGTCGATGGCGTAGCACTCGCGGCCGGTGTTGTCGGCGTACTGCTTGCCGACGTATTTGCCTATGAGCTGCAGTTTGGCGTTCTTGACGGGCATGAAGGTGGCGATGGCGGCGCCGACGACGGAGGGCGAGAGGGAGAGGTCGGTGTTGGCGGTGAAGGTCTGCAGGACGGTGTCGCCGTCGGCGAAGTCGGTGTAGGTGAAGTCGACGGACTTGTTCTGGCTCAGGGTGAGGTTGGCGTCGAAGCGGAACCAGTCGACGGGCTGGTAGCCGGCCTGGAGCTCGATGCCGAGGCGGTAGCTCTTCTCGACGTTCTCCATGAGGGCGTAGCCACTGCTGCTGACGTCGCCGTTGGGGGTCATCTGGTCGCGGTAGAGCATGGCGTAGAGGTTGGCGCTGAAGTTCCAGCGGGCGGAGGCTATCTGGTAGCCCAGCTCGAGGTCGAGCATGGTTTCGGGACGGATGGTGTCGCCGCTGCCGATGGCGTCCTTGATGTCGCTGCGGCGGGGTTCGCGGTTGCTGATGCCGGCCACGAAGTAGGTGCGCTGGTTGTCGCTGATGCGGTAGTTGACGCCGGCCTTGGGGTTGAAGAAGAGGTAGTTGGCGTCGAAGTCCATGTCGAAGAGGTCGTCGGCGTAGCCGTAGACCTTGTAGTTGACCATGCGCAGCTGGAGGTCGGCGTAGGCGTTGAGGTCGTCGCTGAAGTCGTAGTTGGCCTTGGCATAGAGTGTGTTGTCGTACTTGTCGCCGTAGTTGCGGTACCACTCGTAGGGGGTGTCGAGGTGGACGTTGGTGTCGCGGAACCAGATGATGTTGCCGTAGTGCTCGCCGTCGTAGTAGAGGAAGTTGTCGCCGAAGGAGAGGCTGAACTGGTTGCCGGTGTAGCGGGCGGAGAGGTTGGCGGTATAGGCGTTGTTGTAGAGGTACTTGCGGGTGACGAAGTTGTGCTTCGAGCCGTCCTCGAGGGACATGAGGTTATAGGCTTTGTACTTCTTGTTCTTCATCTGCTCGTAGTAGCCGTCGCCGTGGGTGAAGTCGAAGGCGGCGTTGAGGCTCCAGCGGTCGGAGAGGATGTGGGAGATGTAGAGCTGGTAGTGCTGCTGCCAGTAGTTGTCGGTCTCGTTGGGGTAGTACATGGTCTTGCCGTCCATCTCGTACTCGCCGGAGGGGTTGTAGGTGGGGTCGTCGTCGAGCTGGTAGTCGTAGGCGCCGTCCCAGGTGATGCCAGTGGTCTGGCTGCCGATGATGGCGAGGAGTTTGATGAGGGTGCGTTCGCCGTACCAGCTGGCGCTGCCGAAGAAGCTCTGCTGGTCGGTGCCCCAGGAGCGGATGTAGCCGTCGGAGGTCAGTCCGCTGTAGGCGAAGTCGAAGGAGAGGCCGCTCTTGAGGATGCCGGTACCGGCGCTGAAGCTGTACTGGCGGGTATTCCAGCTGCCGAAGCCGAGGTCGGCCTGGCCGTAGGCGCGGTTGTGGGCGTTGAGGGTCTGCATGTTGATGGCGGCGCCGAAGGCGGGGCTGCCGCCGTTGCTGGCGCCCACGCCACGCTGTATCTGCATGCTCTGGGCCATGCCGCCGAGGTTGGGGATGTTGTACCAGAAGACCTCCTGGCTCTCGGCGTCGTTGAGGGTGATGCCGTTGATGTTGACGTTGATGCGCGAGCCGTCGACGCCGCGGATGCGGAGGGCTGTGGCGCCCACGCCGCCGTTCTCGCCGCTGGCCACCACGGAGGGCTGGGTCTCAAGCATGAAGGGCAGGCTCACCGCGGTGCGGGCCTCGTCGAGCTCGGAGCGGTCGAGGGTGCTGGTGGTGAGTGGCGCCTTGTTGCTGACGCGGGTGTCCTGAATCATCACCTCGTCGAGGGTGCGGACGGTGTCCTGGGCCGAAATTGAAGACTGAATGTTGAAAATTGAAAATGCCAATGCGCAGCAGGCTATCATCTGCCGGCGGCTGAACCTGGTGGCCTCGAAAAAGCGATAGCGGCCACGGCTATTCTTTGTGTGTTCCATAATTCATTTCCTTACGCGGGCATTATCCCGATCAAGTTTAAAGGGTATGTTCTCAGCTTCTTTGCGCTCATTGTGAGCCACATAAGAGCACCCCTATGCTCGTTGAATCTGGTGCAAAGATACAACTATTTTCCAATATGGAGAAAAAAAATTACCGGAGGAGTGTGACGGTGCCCGTTTTTTCGTGCCAACGCTCCGGCATGGCAACGGTGCGGTAGCGCAGGTGCCACGGGTAGGCTCCCTGCTGGCAGGGTTCTCCGTTGTGCGTGCCGTCCCAGCCGCTGGTGGGGTCGTCGGTGCTGAATACCACTAATCCGTGCCGGTTGTAGATGGTCAATGTACCCTCCAGCATATCGCCGTCGACGATGGCGAAGCGGTTGTTGCTCGGTTGCGAAGGTGTGAAGACATTGGGAATCCATTGTGCCGAGTGGAGCACCGGCAGGGTGGCACTGGCGCTGTCGGAGCACGGGCCGTCGATGACCGTGAGGAGAACGGTGATGCTGTCCAGCGCGGCCGAGGCGGTGTAGATAAGGGTGGGCAGCGTGTCGGCAAGGCGTAGGGTGTCGCCATCGGGGTGGGGAATGACGCTCCATTGTCGCGAGGGATGGTAGTCGCTCACGTCGAAGGCTTTCAGCGTCAGGTTGTCATAGCTGAGGTATTCCGGTATCACCATGATGGCGGCATGCGCCTCGGCAACCGGGCGCAAGCGGATGCTCTTTGTCGTCGGGCAGAAAAGGCTGTCCCCTCGGAAGATGCGGTAGGAGGTGAGGGAATACGAGGCTGTGTCGCTGGTGGGCTGTACCCACACCTGTCTCTCGCCCTCCAAGCCGTAGAGTGCGCTGTCGTAGGGGCTTGAGCTCCATCTCGTCGCGTCCAGATCTGTGACGGCCGTGAGCAGATAGCGGCTTGCATCGCAGTTGGCCTGCTGGTAGATGTCCAGCGTGGAGTCCGGGGGCAGTTGGACAAGCGGTAGAATCTCGATAGAATCGCAGCCATTGACGGCTGTCCCCGCAAGGCGTCGCAGGGTGTAGGAGGCTGCCTCCGTAATGGGCGTGTAGGGGTCGCCGGCCTGCTGCGAATACCACTGGTAGGTGCTGTTGTAGCAGAATGTGTCGGTGGGCAATACAACCTCTGTGGCTCCCGGCAGAATATACTCGATGACATACTGTGTGGTGTCGCTGCAGCCGCCTTGGAGCGTGGCAATGAGTGTGACAGTGTAAGTGCCGGGATTTTCGTATATGTGCGTCGGATAATAAAGACTGGAGCTCTCGCCGTCGTCGAAGTCCCACCATGCACTGTCGCAGGGCGGATGGTAGGGGAGGGGAAGGCTGTCGTCGCCCAGAACCGTGCTCCGGTTGTTGAACTGCACCTCGAGGCCATTGCACCCGTGCGTCACTGTGGCAAAGGTGTCAATCTCGGCCTGCGGCCAGTAGTTGCTGATGTAGGTGTTCATCGTCAGGTAGCAGCCGGGATTTTCTATGAACGACAGGCGGCACTGTATTGAACCTTCCGAGGTGGGGTAGGTGACGCTCTGGCTTGTGGAAAGCACGTTGTCGATGTCATTATTCGAATACCACAGGTAGTTGAATCCGTCGGGAGCTGTAAAGGTGTTTGTGTCCACCGTGCCGCACAATTCGGCCGTGGCAAAGGGTTGTTGGCAATCCGCATAGAAGTAGGCGTACCCAAAATGTCCGCCCTCGCAGCAGTCGATAGTGCTGAAGCGCAATTTGACATTCTGCCCATGATAGGGGGCCAGGTTGATGCCTATGGTGGTCCAGTCCTTCCATAACACGTCGTCTGCTGCGACGTTCCACCCCAGCGAACTGGAGGCTCTGAAGTCGGCGGCTCCGCACTGTGGGTCGATGACGGAGTCGTTGCCGTCCAGAATTTCCATCTTGAATCGCGGCTGGCAGGCGATGGCGTGGTTTGGGTTCTGCAGCACAACGGCATAGTGGAGCAGGATGAGGGAATAGCGTGTGGTGTCGACGTGCAGATGGTACTCGATAGATTCTGCCTGTGCTCCGGCGAGAATGTTGCCCAGCTTGATTGACCCCGGCATCCCAGGTCCCACGGTGCGCAACAACCTTCCGCTTACAACATCCGTCTCCGTGGTGTCGCGGCGCACGATGTGACGTGTGGAATTCATTCCGGGCCCGTTGTTGATAATACCTATCTCCATCGTGTTCCTGTTGAAATCACCAAGGCTCCCATAGGTGCACCGCACATACTCCGACTGCAGGTCCAGCACGTCCGGCGGCCCCACATGGGGCTGGGGAGTGGTATAAAAGGTCTCGATGCGTCGGTTGCAACGACAGTTGGTGCTGATGTCGGACACTTCTACAGTGTATTTCGTGTTGGGCGTCAGTCCGCTGAGCGTCATTGTGCCGCGGGCGATGCTTTCCTGTCCCCCAACGCTTACTCGTACCGAGTCATGGTGGGCGGGATCCACCAGGTGTAGCACTGCGCTGGTACTTGTGATGGATTCAACCGCAACATTCACATTCGAACTACAGGGGGTGGAGGTCATGGCACCCCGCGCAACCCACGAAACTCTCAGAGTCCTGTTTATGAACGATGCTTCTGCGTCGTAGGCATTGTAGTCCAGGTGCAGCGTCAAACGTCCGCGCGTACTCAAAATGGTGGTGTAGAGTTGCCCCTCGGTGTTGTCAATTATCGCGCGACGCCCATTCGAGGCGTAACCATCCCACACGTTCAGAACCCCCTCAAGTGAACTGGTTGCCCCGTCGTATACGCAGTTCAGGAAAATGGTGTATTCCACCGTGTCATAATAATTCTCCAATACCACCCATCCGTCAAAAGCCTCGTTCTGGTAGTTGTGGGAGAATTCTCGCTGACCCGAGGTTGACGATACACAGTGGTAGACGGTGTCACCATCAATCAAAGTCTGGCCGCACAAGCTTTTCCCCACTGCTGTCAGCAGTAGAAGCATTGTCAACATTCTATGAGCATGGCGGCACATTGCGCGTGGGGTTAATGACCGTAGTCGGCCATGAACTTGATGCGCATCAAGCGTATCTCCTCCTCTGTGTAGTCGGGGTCATCCTCATACTCTTCATAGGCTTCTTCCAACGATGCACTCTCCGAGTTGCGCCAGTAGTCAAGCAGCTCCTCTTGATGCTCGGGTTCTATTTCTTCATTTATATAGTAATCAATATTTAATTTGGTACCGCTGGAGATGATGTGCTCCATCTCGGTGAGCAGCTCGTCCATGCTGATACCCTTTCCTGCTGCAATGTCTTCCAGGCGCTTACGCCCGTCGATGGCTCTGATGATGTACACTTTCAGTCCCGACTTGTTCACCGCCGAGCGCACCACGATGTCCTGCGGGCGCTCTATGTCGTTGTCCTCCACGTATCGTTTGATGAGTTCTATGAAGGGCTCTCCGTACTTCTGTGCTTTGGCAATTCCCACGCCGGCGCAGTGGCTCAGCTCCTCCACCGTGCAGGGATATTGCAGCGTCATGTCCTTGAGCGACGACTCCTCGAAAATGACGTATGCCGGCAGCTTCTCCCGTGATGCTATGCTCTTCCTCAGGCTCTTCAGCTGCACATAGAGGGCCTCGTCGCCAGCGGCCGAGGCGCCGCTTCCGGCGGCCATCATCTCCTCCTCGTCCTCCACGGCGGCGGCCGAGTAGTCGTGGTCGCAGGTGACGTAGAGGCTGTACGGGCTCTTGAGGTACTTGTTGCCGGCGGGGGTCAGCTTCAGCACTCCGTATTGTTCTATCTCCTTCTGCAGCAGCCCCTCGAATTGGGCCTGCCTCAGCACGGCTTTCCAGAAGAGGTCGTCGTGGTCGGCTCCGCCGCCAAACTGCTCCAGCTTGTCCAGGTGGTAGCTCTTCGTGTTGGTGTTCTTCCGGCCCATCATCACGTCCACAATGTCCTTGGCTTTAAAGGCCTGCTTCATGGCCTGCACCGTCTCCAGGGCATACTGCATCTCCTCCTTGGCCTCCACTTGGGGCTTGGGATGCGTGCAGTTGTCGCAGTTGCCGCAGTAGGGCTCGTTGTAGTCCTCTCCGAAGTATTTCAGTATGTTCAACCGTCGGCATGCCGAACTCTCCGCATACGACACCATCTCCTGCACCAGCTGCTTGGCCATCTCCTGCTCCGTAACATTCTTGTCGGTGAAGAATTTGTACAGTTTCTCCACGTCCTGCTCGCTGTAGAAAGCTATGCAGCGTCCCTCGCCGCCGTCGCGGCCCGCGCGGCCTGTTTCCTGGTAGTAGCCCTCGATGCTCTTCGGTATGTCATAGTGGATGACGAAGCGCACGTCAGGCTTGTCAATGCCCATGCCAAAGGCTATCGTGGCCACGATGACGTCCACATCCTCCATCAGGAACTTGTCCTGGTTCTCCGCACGCACCTTGTTGTCCAGGCCCGCGTGGTAGGGCAGGGCCTTGATGCCGTTGATCACCAGCAGCTCCGCCAACTCCTCCACGCGCTTGCGCGTCAGGCAGTAAATGATGCCGCTCTTCCCGGGGTTGTCCTTGATGAAGCGTATGATTTCCTTGTGAAGCTGCATGGGGTCGCTGGGCTTCGGCCTCACCTCGTAGTAGAGGTTCGGGCGGTTGAAGCTCGAGATGAATGTCTTGGCGTTCTCCATCCCCAGGTTCTTGATGATGTCCTGCTGCACCTTCGGCGTGGCCGAGGCTGTCAGCGTCAGTATCGGCACATTCGGATTGATGGCCTTGATGGCATCCCTCAGCCGGCGGTATTCCGGACGGAAGTCATGACCCCACTCCGAGATGCAGTGGGCCTCGTCGATGGCAAAGAACGATATGGTGATTTGCTGCAGGAATTCCACAGTCTCTTCCTTCGACAGCGTCTCCGGCGCCACATAGAGCAGCTTCGTGTCCCCCTTCAGCAGGTCCTCCTTCACCTCGGCCACCTGCGCACGGTTCAGCGACGAGTTCAGGAAATGGGCCACACACTGGCTCCCCGACGTGTAGCGCACCGCATCCACCTGGTTCTTCATCAGCGCTATCAGAGGCGACACCACAATGGCTATACCCTTGCTGATCATCGCCGGCAGCTGGTAGCACAAACTCTTGCCTCCGCCCGTTGGCATAATCACAAAGGTGTCGTGCCCGTCCAGCAGGCTCTGGATGATGGCTTCCTGGTCGCCCTTGAACTGGTCAAATCCGAATATTTCTTTCAAATATGTATGCAAATCCTTCATCTTTTCACAATAATTGTTGCAAAAAAGCGTTATGGTTTTCAGTTTTACAAAGATAGTCAAAAAAATTGAACCCACAAAAAAAAAATAACCGTGAAGAGTCCAGAAGAGATACAACAAATTGCCATTCAGGTAATTGATGATGAAAAAAAAGCTATCGAAAACCTCAAGAATCTCATCGGAGATAGCTTTTCTTCCGCCGTCCAAACACTATTTTCAGCCTCCGGACGTGTCGTGGTGACGGGTATCGGCAAGAGTGCCAACATCGCCGTCAAAATCGTCTCCACTCTCAATTCCACGGGTACCCCTGCGCTCTTCCTCCACGCCGCCGACGCCATCCACGGCGACCTCGGCATGGTGCGCCCCGGCGACGTGGTCATCTGTATTTCCAAGAGCGGCAACACTCCCGAAATCAAGGTCCTCGTGCCTCTCATCAAGAACTTCGGCAACACCCTCATCGCCATTGTCGGCAACACCGACTCCTTCCTGGCTCACGAGGCCGACATCGTCCTCGACACCACGGTCGCCCACGAGGCCTGCCCCAACAACCTTGCCCCGACGTCCTCCACCACGGCCCAGCTCGTCATGGGCGACGCCCTCGCCGTTGCCCTCATCGAGTGCCGCAACTTCTCCGCCCGCGACTTCGCGCGCTTCCACCCCGGCGGCGCCCTCGGCAAGCAACTCTACCTCCGCGTCGCCGACCTCTACATCCAGAACGAGCGCCCCGAGGTGTCCCCCTCCACGTCCATCGACGACACCATCCTCGAGATGACCTCCAAGCGCCTCGGCTGCACCGTCGTCACCGACGGCGGCAACATCCTCGGCATCATCACCGACGGCGACCTCCGTCGCATGATGCAGACCTACCACTCGCCCTCCACGGCCGCCGACATCATGCACCCCAACCCCCGCACCATCCTCGACTCCGAGTATGCCGTCAACGCCCTCCAGATGATGCGCCAGAACTCCATTACTCAGCTCATCGTCACCGACGCCGACCGCCACTACCTCGGCATCGTCCATATTCACGACATTTTAAGAGAAGGCATTATATGAAACTCTATACCGACAACGTAGTCAAAATCTACGGCAAGCGCACCGTCGTCAAGGGCGCCTCCGTACAGGTCCGCCAGGGCGAGGTCGTCGGCCTCCTCGGCCCCAACGGCGCCGGCAAAACCACCACCTTCTACATGGTCGTGGGCATCATCAAACCCTATAGCGGCAAGGTCTACCTCGCCCCTGAGACCGAGAAGGGCGAAACCGGCGACACCATCGAGCTCACCGCGCTCCCCATGTACCGCCGCTCCCAGATGGGCGTCGGCTACCTCGCCCAGGAAGCCTCCGTCTTCCGCCAGATGTCTGTGGCCGACAACATCATGTCCATCCTCGAATTCCGCAAGGACCTCGACCGCCACCAGCGGCAGGAAAAACTCGAGGCCCTCCTCGACGATTTCTCCCTCCAGCACATCCGCAACAGCAAAGGCATACAGCTCTCCGGCGGCGAGCGCCGCCGCACCGAGATCGCCCGCGCGCTGGCCAACGACCCCAAATTCCTGCTCCTCGACGAACCCTTCGCCGGCGTCGACCCCATCGCCGTGCAGGACATCCAGGACATCATCATCAAAAACCTCGTCAAGCGCAACATCGGCGTCCTCATCACCGACCACAACGTCCGCGAAACCCTCAGCATCACCAAGCACGCCTACCTCCTCTACGAAGGAGCCATCCTCCAGCAGGGCACCCCGGAGGAGCTCGCCAGCGACCCCGACGTACGCGAGAAATACCTCGGCCGCGACTTCGTGCTCAAGAAACACACCCTCGCCGACGAAACCCAGGAAACGTTATAAATAAGTATATAGGTGCCGACGCCTGTGCAACGGCGCCCGTCCACGGCCCTGCAGAAAAAAAACGGCATGCGGACTGTTCCCGTAGAGGGGACGGTCCGCATGTCTCTCCTTGTTCCTTCTGCTGCGAGAGGCCTAATTCAGGAAGAGCTTCATCTTCACTCCTCCTGCCTCCACATTCTGGCAGCAACGGGCAAAACTCAGTATGTTCTGAAGTATCTGCTCCGAGGGTTGTATGCTTGTGCTTGCAGAGGTCGGAAATGTGTCCGCATGGGTGAATTCGTATTCCTGCATCATACGCGCCTTGATATGTTGAACAATAGGTTTGATTTTTTTTTCACCCTTAATAACTCCACTTCGCAAATTAAATTGTGCGCCGACGAAAATTTAACATTTCTTAGAACGGTATGCCCGGCAACCATCGCCCCAACCACCATCAACGGAAGAAAAAAATAGGGGTGAAAAACAGGAGTCAAGTAGGTGTTTTGTTCGACTGTTCTTATATAGTATACATGTAGTATTTATATACAGTATATGAATACTATATGAGAAGTATATGAATACTATATAACTTCAATATAAGAAAGAACGTATTTAGGGGCTGTCGTACAGGGGTTTGGCACAAATATTTTAATGTGGCGTTTCCGCCTGTAGAGACGTAGCATGCCGCGTCTTCCGGTAGGCGTTGTTGTCATGGAGACGCAGCACGCTGCGTCTCTACAGGAGGGGTTGGTTTTCATGGAGACGCGGCATGCTGCGTCTCTACAGAGGGGTTTGGTTGTCGGCGCGATGCAAAATGTTAAATTTTGTTAAGCGTGAAATTGTCATTGTTTTTTTGTGTCTATTGTTTTCGAGGGAGATAGCGCAGGGCGGGGAAAGAAAAATGTTAAAAGTGTGAGCCAAAAACGGCCGTTCCGACTCTTTATAGCAGACGAGGGTGAAACGGATTAGGGCGAAAGCACAAGCAAACATTAACCAATAACAGAAACGTTATGAAGATGAAAAAGAGTACATTTCTATTGATGGCGGCGATGCTGCTGGGCAGCGTCGGCGCCTGGGGACAGGGGGTGGCGACCTACACGATGGAGACCTCCACCGAGCCGTGGGTGTCCATTGCCGCGACGGGCACGCAGCTCACCTATGTGGCGGCTGACGGCGGAAACCAGAACATCATGATGCCCTTCGAGTTTCCCTTCGGCGAGGCCACCATCGCCGAGGGCGACCCGGTGTGTATGCGTGCCGACGGCTACATGCTGCTGAACAGCGGCACGGGCACGCACAATGCCTACGGCTACTGCAACACGAGCACGCGCGTCATTGTGCCGTTCCTGCTGGTCGACGGCCAGATGCCGCAGGGCAACTCGGGTTGCTGGTGGCAGGTGGATACGGCCGACGACGGGCAGCGGGTACTGGTGGTGGAGTTCCAGCATGTGCAGCACTACAACGTGAGCACCGACGACTTCAACTACCAGGTGCGCCTCTACGAGAACGGCGACGTCAGTGTGCACTACGGCCACATGGAGAACCACGCCAGCGACAGTTCGTTCAACCTGATGATGGTGTCGGACGCCATCGGGGGGTACAACGATGCCATAGCCCTGAGCGGCAGCTGGGCCAACCCCACGGCGTTCCACCCCAACACGATGGGCAGCAGCAGCTTGTCGGTGACGCGCTATATTACGGGCATGCCCGACAGCGGCCTGGTGGTGACCTATGTGAGGCCCGAACCGCCTTGTCCGAAGCCTACCCATGTGCGCGCCGAGGAGCTGGGACCTACCTCGTGCCAGCTGGTGTGGAGAGGCAACGGCGTGGGGGGATGCACCTATGAGGTATATATGGACACCACCCCTTTCAACGTCAACTATCCCGGCAGCCGCCCACTGTTGTCCACCAACGACACGGTGCTCTACCTCGACTCGCTGCTGCCGAACCACCAATACAGCGGATACATCAGGTCGAACTGCGGCGCCGACGTGAGCAACTGGGCGACGTTCAGCATCTACACCCCCTGTGTGTCCATCTCGCATGCCGAGCTGCCCTTCACGGAGGATTTCGAGTTCTATACCGGCTCTCAGTACCGGCGCACCATCTTCAATCCCGGCTGTTGGCGCGGAGGGGGCTATGTCACCCAGCAGAGCGGCTACGACGGCCACCGCTGCCTGTTTCTCTCCAACGGCGGCGACGCCCAACCCATCATAGTGGCCCTGCCGGCCATCGACAGCGTGAGCGAATTGGAGCTCACCTTCTCGGTGCAGCGGCAGAGCGGCACGCTGGAGGTGGGTGTGCTCGACGAGGCCGACAACCTGATGAGCTTCGTCCCGTTGCAAACCATAAGTGCGCCTACCAACACATGGAGCACCCGCTCGGTGCGTTTCAACACCTATGAGGGTATGGGGAAGGCCATTGCTTTCCGCGTTACAACGGCGGTGTCGCGAATCTATATAGACGATATCGATGTGCATGTGGCTGTGGGATGTCCGGCGGTGGAGACGCTGACGGTGAGCGATGTGGCATCCACTACGGCCACCGTGGGTTGGACAGATCCCAACCAGGTGGGCAGCTACCGTGTGGTGTACCGTCCCCTGGCCTCGGCGGAGGCCGACACGGTGTACGCTTCCGCCTCGCCGGCGGTGCTCACGGGCCTGATGCCCGATGTGGAGTATCTGGTGCTGGTCTACGCCCTCTGCAGCGCCGAGACCTCGACGGCCGTCAGCGCCAATTTCCGCACCCTCTGCGCCCCGAAGACGGCACCTTTCAGCGAGAGCTTCGAGAGCACGAACCTCTCCTTATGCTGGACGGCGCTGAGCATGCGCTTCTTCAGCAGCAACCCTGTGCCAGCATGGCTGCCCGGGGTGAGTACCACTATGGCGACGGCGGGCTCCGGGTCGCTGCGCCTGGAATCCAAACGCAGCAATCTGGTGGGTCGCGAGGCCTCGTGGGTGGTGCTGCCCACAATGACCGACGCCCCCAACCGGGTGATGGTGGACTTCGACTACAGGGTGCCCAGTGGATATGAATATGTGGAGCTGGCGGTGGGTATCACCACCAGCGAGACGGACACCAGCGGCTTTGTCCGTCTGGCTTCCATCCGTCCGGCCGACGGCAACTGGCATCGCTACAGCGTTGACTTCGCCCTCAGCGGCATCACCGACGGCCGCATCGCCCTGTTGCAAGACAACCATAGCGACCACAGCTACGCCGGGGGCCTGCCCAACGAATACGGCTATCTGGACAGCGTCGTGGTGACGCCCTTTGCCGGATGCATGAGGCCTGTGGCGTTGACGGTGAGCATGGTGAGCGACGCGGAAGCCACCGTTTTGTGGCAGGATGTCAATGGTGCCGGCACCTACGAGGTGACCTGCGGAACGCAGACAGTCACCGTGACGGGCGACACCAGCTGGACCTTCACCGGCCTCAGCCCGCAGACCACCTACGCCGTCAGCGTGCGCACGATGTGCCCCGACGGCTTCACGGAGGCTCTCAGCACCTCCTTCACCACCGCCTGTGCCGGCATCAGCACGCTGCCGTGGACGGAGGATTTCGACAGCTGGCAGAACGGCATCTTCGACTCCTGCTGGACGCGCCTTCAGGGACAGGATTCGTATTCCAGTGTGGAAGTCTTCACGATGCAGAATACACCATGTATCAGGTTGAATTCCGAAGTGTGGCAGGGCGACACCGCGCGCTCCTTCCTGGTGCTGCCGTATGTGGCGGTGCCATACGCGGGAATCTCCATTTCGATGAACGTGACAGGAATCAACACCTCTATGACCAATGCGATGCTCGAGCTCGGCGTGATGACCGACATCACCGACCGCACCAGTTTCACGGCCTTCGACACCGTGCCTTTCGTCAACAGCCATGACAGCTGGAGCTACTATGAGCGTGCCCTTGACGGCATCGGCGACGGCCGTCTGGCGTTGCGCATGACGAGTTTCAACAGCTGGAAGCAGGTGCTGGTCGACGACATCAGTCTCTTCTATGCCACCTCGTGTGCGCGCCCTGACAGCCTGGTGCTCGACAGCGCTACGCTGGGCAGCCTCAGCGTGCGCATTGTCGACCCCGACTCGGCCGGCCGCTACCGCCTGTGGTGGAGCGACGGCGGCAGTATAGACTCCGCCGATGTCAGTGGCTATGCCCATACCATCACCGGCCTGTACCACTCCACGAATTACGATGTGTGGGTGGCCTCCATCTGCCCGTCCGACAGCACCTTGTCGTCGACGCTTGCCGTCCGCATGGCGACGGCCTGCGGGGTGATAGCGCACGACGAGCTGCCGTGGAGCGAGAACTACAACGACGGCCTGGGCCTCTGCCAGAGCTTTATCGACTACTGCTACCCCGGCAACAGCGGCGACCGTACGAACCGCACCATAGGCCGTGGCAACAGTAGCGCCCTGGTGCCCAATGTGGGTGAAAACAGCCAGCCGTTCTTCTACGTGATGCCACAAGTGGACAGCCTCGTCGGCGTGGCCGTCGACTTCTGGGCGAGGGGAGAGGCAACGGTGCAGGTAGGCGTGATGAGCGACCCTGCCGACACGCTGACTTTCACCGCCCTGAGGACGATTACGCTTCCCTCGCTGGAGGATTGGCACGAATACTATGTGTCGTTGGGCTCGAGCAGCGCTACCAATATTCATGTGGCCATGCGTTTTGGCAATGCCGGAGGCAGGTTCCATGCCCCGGCGGTATTGGACGACGTGAGGCTGGTGCACGACCTCTCGTGCTCGGCGCCGGACTCGGTGAGCGTGGCCGCGGTGACCGACAGCTCGGTTCTGCTGGTGGTGCACGACCCGCGGGGCGTGGGGCACTACCGCGTCTATGCCCTGGGCGACAGCATCGACTTCGTGGGCGACAGCGTGGAGGTGGGTGGCCTGTCGGTGGCCACGGACTATACGTTCGAGCTTTCGTCGGTGTGTCAGGAGGGTCTGCCCACCTTCCGCGTGGCGGTGAGTTTCACTACCGAGTGCGGAGCATTTGAGCTGCCCTATACCGAGGAATTCGAGGGTTGTCAGGTGAACCGCATGCCGCGTTGCTGGGAGGTGAAGGGCACGCCGGCCTATAGCCCCTCGGTGCGTAATGCCACTGTCGTCGTCAACGGCCAGCAGGCCCTGGTAGGCTCCATTGCTGACTCCGACAGTGTGCTCACTGTTACATCGCCGTTACTGCATGTTGCCGACACCGACGCCTACGTGAGTTTCATGGTGGCGACCAGGCAGAGCTATATCGATTCCACCCACCAGTCCCACTATCTGCCGATGCGTGTCAGGGTGGTTTATATGGACGATACTTCGGCTGCGGAGGTGTTGCTCTATGACGACAGTGTGACATCGAGCCAGGCCACCTATTCGTCGCCGTCATACGATTGGTACACAATAGACCTGGCCACGAGGGACATCCCCATGGGCGACGGACGTCTCTATTTCTCCTTCTTCCGCGACACGCTGGCCTCCTCCGCCTCCTTTTATCTAGACAGTCTCAGTGTCTACACCGTCCACACCGATCCCCCCTGCCGGCCTGTAGTGGCACTGCGCCTGGACAGCGTCACCCTCGGCAGCGCATGGGCTGGTTGGACACCCCAGGGTCCGGCAGCGGAATGGGATGTGTGGCTTGGCAGCCGGTACGGCGACACCCTCCTACAGGTCGATACGCCAAGCGTCGTCTTCACCACCCTTGAACAAGGCACAGAGTACCACCTCGTGGTTCGCCCGGTGTGCCACGACGGCCAGGTGCTCTGGAGCGACACCCTGACCTTTACCACCCACGTTTGCCCGCCGGTGGAGGAGGTGAGGACCGTTGCCACGGGCAGCCACAGCGTCGAGGTGGAATGGCAAGCCCCGACGGCGGGCCCCTGGCGTCTGGAGTATGGCCCGATGGACTTTGAACAAGGACGTGGCACGGAACTGATTGTAGACTCCCAGGCCCCCGGACGGGTCGCGACCCGCATCGAAGGCCTTGAGGCAAACACCATTTACGACCTCTATGTGATGACCCTCTGCGACGAGGCCAAAAAAAGCGTATGGAGCGAAGTTGTGAGATTCACCACTGGGGTTGAAGGCATAGGCCAGGTGGCCGGTGACGGCCATCTGGACCTGGTGCCTAACCCTGCCAGCGGATGGGTGGAGCTGCGAGGGGTGGAACCGGGCGACAGGGTGACGGTGAGAGATGCTGCCGGCCGCTTTGTGATGACGGTGAAAATGCATGGCCCGGTGTTGGATATCAGCACCTTGAGAGCAGGAATGTATTACATTTCCATTGCCACCGACAGAGCCACTGCGACGACCAAGCTGGTGGTGTTCTAGAAAGCAAAACATTTGTGTGTGGAAGGCATGCCGTGCCCCGGAGAAAAGATGTATCCGGTGGTGCGGCATGCCGCATTAAAAAGAGGTGAAAATTGTGAAAAACATGTTGATAATTGTCCGTTTTGCAGGCCGGTTTTTGTTGATAAATCGTCTTATACGCAAAAATAATTATGTTAAAATAATTTTGTAAGATGCAGAAAATCAGACGTGCGAAAAGATTTTATGATTTTTTAACATTCTGAACAGGTCCGGACGTTTGGTGGGGTCGGAAAAAAGTAGTACTTTTGCAATTCCTTTTTGGGCGGGTTATGCCCATAAATGAGATAGAAAACAAGTAATAAAAAATAAAAAAACAAGTAAAAGAAAATGCCAACAATTCAGCAATTAGTTCGCAAAGGACGTCAGCAGATGGAGTACAAGTCCAAGTCTCCCGCCCTCGACAGCTGCCCGCAGCGTCGCGGTGTCTGCACCCGTGTGTACACCACCACCCCCAAGAAACCTAACTCGGCCATGCGTAAGGTGGCCCGTGTTCGCCTGACCAATGGTAAAGAGGTCAACGCCTACATCCCGGGTGAGGGTCACAACCTGCAGGAGCACTCGATCGTGATGATCCGCGGAGGCCGTGTGAAAGACCTTCCCGGTGTGCGTTATCACATCATCCGTGGTGCATTGGACACCAGCGGAGTGGACGGTCGTCGCCAGCGTCGTTCGAAGTACGGTGCCAAGCGTCCGAAACAGGCCGGCAAGTAAGTTGAAAGTTTAAAGTTGAAAGTTTAAAGTTCAAGTACAGCAATGAGAAAAGCTAAACCCAAGAAAAGAATCATCCTCCCGGATCCCAAATACAATGACATCATGGTCACCAAGTTCGTCAACAACCTGATGATGGGTGGCAAGAAGACCGTCGCTTACAAGATTTTCTACGAGGCAATCGATGTGGTCGCCGACCGTACGAAAGAGGACGGCCTCGAGGTGTGGAAGAAGGCCCTGGCCAATGTGACCCCCAGTGTGGAGGTCCGCAGCAAGCGTATCGGCGGTGCCACTTTCCAGATCCCTACCGAGATTCGCCCCGACCGCAAGCAGAGCATCGGCATGAAGAACCTCATCGGCTTCTCCCGCAAGCGCAGCGAGAAGACCATGGCCCTGAAGCTGGCCGCCGAAATCCAGGCCGCTTACAAGGAAGAGGGTGCCGCCTTCAAGCGCAAGGAGGATATCCACCGCATGGCTGATGCCAACAAGGCATTCTCCCACTTCAGAGTGTGATGCTTTATATAAAGTATTAATAATAAATAACCAGAAACTAGCTCAACCAAAAGTATGTCCGACCTCAAGTACACACGCAACATCGGAATCATGGCCCACATCGACGCCGGCAAGACGACGACGACGGAGCGCATCCTCTTCTACACGGGCAAGAACTACAAGCTCGGTGAGACGCATGAGGGTAGCGCCACCATGGACTGGATGGTGCAAGAACAAGAACGTGGCATCACCATTACTTCCGCTGCTACTACCGTGTACTGGGAATGGAATGCTAACCGCTACAAATACAACATCATCGACACTCCGGGTCACGTCGATTTCACCGTCGAGGTGGAGCGTTCGCTCCGCGTGCTCGACGGCGCCATCGCCATCTTCTGCGCCGTGGGTGGTGTGGAGCCCCAGAGTGAGACCGTATGGCGTCAGGCCGACAAGTACGGCGTCCCCCGCATTGCTTTCATCAACAAGATGGACCGCGCCGGCGCCGACTTCTTCTCGGTGGTGGGGCAGATCAAGGAGCGCCTCGGCGCCAACCCCATCCCGATAGAGATCCCTATCGGACAGGAAGACCTCTACAAGGGTGTGGTGAACCTCATCACCAACCAGGCTCTTATCTGGGACGAGAGTTCCAACGGCACCAAGTTCTACGAGGTGCCCATGCCCGACGACCTGAAGGAGATCGCGGCGGAGTACCGCCAGAAACTTGTCGAAGGTGTGGCCGAGGAGAACGAGGAGCTGATGATGAAGTTCTTCGACGACCCCGACAGCATTACTGCCGAGGAGATTATCGCCGAGATCCGCAAGGCCACTCTCTCGCGCAAGATTGTTCCTGTGATGTGCGGTTCGGCTTTCAAGAACAAGGGCGTGCAGTCGTTGCTCGATGCCGTGGCGGCTTTCTTGCCCAGCCCGATGGACAAGCCTGAGGTGGAGGGTGTCAACCCCAGAACAGAGAAGGAGGAGACCCGCAAGGTGGATGTCAAGGCGCCTTTCTCGGCACTGGCATTCAAGATTGCCACCGACCCCTATGTCGGCCGTCTCTGCTTCTTCCGCGTATACAGCGGCTCGCTGGAAAGCGGCTCCTACGTCTACAATGCCAATACCGGCAAGAAGGAGCGTATTTCCCGCATCATGCAGATGCATTCCAACAAGCAGAACCCCCTCGACCGTATCGAGGCCGGCGACATTGGTGCAGCTGTGGGCTTCAAGGAGATCAAGACGGGTCATACCCTCTGCGACGAGCAGCACCCCATCATCCTGGAGTCGATGAAGTTCCCCGAGCCGGTGATCAGCATCGCCGTGGAGCCTCACACCCAAGCCGATATGGACAAGATGACCAACGCGCTGATGAAACTGGTGGAGGAAGACCCCACGTTCCGCGTGAAGACCGACGAGGTGAGCGGACAGACCGTCATCAGCGGTATGGGCGAGCTGCATCTGGACATCATCATGGACCGCCTGCGCAGGGAGTTCAATGTCGATGTCAACCAGGGCCGTCCCGAGGTCGCGTACAAGGAGGCTATCACCACTACGGTGCAGCATCACGAAATCTACAAGAAGCAGACCGGCGGCAAGGGTAAGTTCGCCGATGTGCTCTTCGAGATCGGCCCCGCCGATGAGGGTTTTGTCGGGCTGCAGTTCGTCAACGAGGTCAAGGGTGGCAATATCCCCAAGGAGTTCATCCCCGCTATCGAGAAGGGTTTCAAGGAGGCCATGCAGAATGGTGTCTTGGCTGGCTATCCGATGGACAGCATGAAGGTGAAGATCATCGACGGTTCGTTCCATCCCGTGGATTCGGACCAGCTGAGTTTCGAGCTCTGCGCCAAGATTGGTTTCAAGGCTGCTTGCCGCAAGGCCAACCCCGTGCTGCTCGAGCCTATCATGAAGCTCGAGGTGCTGACCCCCGACGCCTATGTGGGCGATGTGACGGGCGACCTGAACCGCCGCCGCGGTGTGCTGGAGAACATCACCGCCAAGGTGGGTGTCCAGGCCATCCATGCCAAGGTGCCTCTGGAGCAGATGTTCGGTTATGTCACTGCATTGCGCACCATCACTTCCGGCCGCGCCAACTCCACGATGGAGTTCTCTCACTATGCCGAGGTGTCGCGCGACCTGCAGGATGCTATTTTGAAGAATAAAAATAATTAATACAATAAATAACAATGAGTCAAAGAATCAGAATCAAGCTCAAATCTTACGACCACAACCTCGTCGACAAGTCGGCTGAGAAGATTGTGAAGACCGTAAAGATGACTGGCGCAGTGGTCAATGGTCCCATACCCCTGCCTACCAACAAAAAGATTTTCACCGTCAACCGTTCGACGTTCGTGAACAAGAAATCGCGCGAGCAGTTCGAACTGAGCACCTACAAGCGCCTGATGGACATCGAGATCAACGATCGTACGAAGACCATCGATGCCTTGATGAAGCTCGAGCTTCCCAGCGGTGTTGAAGTCGAAATCAAAGTGTGAGTTTAATCAGCCAATGTCAAAGAGATAAGCTGAATTGTCTAACAAATTAAAAGAATCCAAACTAAGAAATGTCAGGATTAATTGGAAAGAAAATTGGTATGACCAGTCTTTTTGATGCCGACGGAAAGCAGATTCCGTGCACAGTGATTGAAGCTGGTCCTTGTGTTGTTACACAAGTGAAAACGATTGAGAAAGACGGCTACGAGGCCATCCAGCTCGCTTTCGGCGAGAAGAAGGAGAGCCACACTACGAAGCCGATGAAGGGCCATTTTGCCAAGGCCAACACCACCCCGAAGCGCTACCTTGCTGAGTTCAGCCGCTTCGAGGAGGGCCACAAGAAGAAATATGGCGAAGTGTTGACAGTTGAGGTCTTCCAGGAAGGCGAGTTCGTCGACGTGGTCGGCACCTCCAAGGGTAAAGGTTTCCAGGGTGTTGTCACCCGTCACGGCTTCGGCGGTGTCGGTGACCTGACTCACGGCCAGCACGACCGTCTGCGCGCCCCCGGTTCGATCGGTGCCTCGTCCTATCCTTCGCGTATCTTCAAGGGGATGCGCATGGCTGGCCAGATGGGCAACCACCGCGTGAAGGTCCAGAATCTCCAGGTGGTCAAGATTATCGCTGAGAAGAATCTTATGCTGGTCAAAGGCTCCGTCCCCGGCCCCAAAGGTTCTATTGTCAAACTTGAAAGATGGAGTTAATTTAAGACATGGAGATCAAAGTTTATAATATCAACGGAAGCGAAACCGGTAGAACCATCAACCTCGAGGATTCTATCTTCGCCATCGAGCCCAACGACCACGCCATTTACCTGGATGTGAAGCAGTACTTGGCCGACCAGCGTCAGGGCACCAGCAAAGCCAAAGAGCGCAGCGAGAACGCCCACAGCACCCGCAAACTGAAACGTCAGAAAGGTACCGGCGGTGCCCGTTCCGGCGATTTGAAGAGCCCCGTTTTTGTCGGCGGTGGTACCATTTTTGGACCCAAACCCCGCGACTATCGTTTCAAGCTCAATATCAAAGTCAAACGTCTTGCCCGCCGCAGCGCCCTCGCCTACAAGGCCAGCGGTAATGCTTTGACCGTGGTTGAGAACTTCACTTTTGAAGGCCCCAAGACCAAAAAGATGATCGAGGTCCTGAAGAATCTGAAGCTGAATGATAAAAAGTCACTTTTTGTGCTTGAGAATCAAAATAATTTCGTATCTTTGTCTGCTAGAAACCTCCAGAACGTGAAGGTCGTAAACGTGTCGCAGTTAAATACTTACGACATTGTTAACGCCTCCAATATCGTTGTTTGTGAGGGTTCAATTGGCGAAATCAACCGTGTTTTGGCGACAAAATAAGGTATGTGAGTATAACGATTTAAGAAGATTTAACAAATGATGAACATTATAGTAAAACCGCTGATTAGTGAAAAGATGACCCGCCTCACCGAGGCTGCGGCCAATCCTGTCCAGACCCGCATCCAGCGTAAAAAGGGCATCGCCGCCGCTCCTGCTCACAACCGCTATGGTTTTGTTGTCGACAAACGCGCCAACAAGATTGAGATCAAGCATGCTGTGGAGCAGTTCTACAATGTGAAGGTGATTGACGTCAACACCATGAACTATTCCGGCAAGGTGAAATCGCGCTATACCAAAGCCGGCTTCCTTACTGGCCGTACCAATGCCTTTAAGAAAGCTATCGTCACTCTGGCTGAGGGCGACGCCATCGATTTCTACGCAAACATTTAAACAGATTTATTAATAATAGTGTAGTCCACTGATAAGAGACTAAAAAGAATTTTAAAAAGAAATGGCTTTAAAGAAAATCAAACCTACGACTCCTGGTCAGCGCCACAAACTGGTTGTTACCAACGACGACATCACCGCTACCAGACCGGAGAAGAGCCTTGTTTACGGCAAGCGTAAGAGCGGTGGCCGTAACAATCAGGGTAAGATGACGATGCGCTATATCGGCGGCGGACACAAGCAGTTGTTCCGTTTCGTCGACTTCAAGCGTAACAAGGATGGTATCCCCGCTGTGGTGAAGACCATCGAGTACGACCCCAACCGCAGTTCGCGCATTGCCCTCGTGTGCTATGCCGACGGCGAAAAGAGCTACATCCTCTGCCCCCAGGGCCTGAAGGTCGGTCAGACCGTCATGTCCGGTGCCGGTGTCGCTCCCGAGGTGGGAAACACCCTGCTGCTTGCTGAGATTCCTTTCGGCACGCTGATTCACAATATCGAGCTTCGTCCTGGCCAGGGTGCCAAGATGGTGCGTTCCGCCGGTGCCTATGCCCAGCTGATGAGCCGTGACGACAAGTACGCCATCATCAAGATGCCCAGCGGCGAGATGCGCATGATCCTCCAGGCTTGCCGTGCCACCGTTGGTATCGTGAGCAATCCTGAGCACAACCTCGAAGTCGGTGGTAAAGCCGGCCGCAGCCGTCACCTCGGCCGTCGTCCGCGCAACCGCGGCGTTGTCATGAACCCTGTCGACCACCCGATGGGCGGTGGTGAAGGCCGTCAGACTGGCGGACATCCCCGTTCGCGCAAGGGTATCCCGGCTAAGGGCTACAAGACTCGCGCTCCCAAGAAGCAGTCGAGCAAGTACATCGTCGAAAGAAGAAAGAAGTAACTCAGTAAAAAGAAGAAACAATGAGTCGTTCATTAAAGAAAGGTCCTTATATTTTCCACAAACTGGAAAAACGTGTAATCGAGGCACAGCAGTCCAACAAGAAGGTTACCATCAAGACATGGTCGAGAGCTTCGATGATTTCGCCCGACTTTGTGGGTCAGACCATTGCCGTGCACAACGGCAACAAGTTCATCCCCGTGTATGTCACCGAGAACATGGTGGGTCACAAGCTTGGCGAGTTCGCTCCTACCCGCATCTTCCGCGGCCATGCAGGATCTAAAGATAAAGGCAAAAAGTAAATTTTAAAAGAAAATGGGACGTAGAAAACACAATAGTGCAGAAGCACGTAAAGAAGCCAACAAGACCCTTTATGTGGCAAAGTTGATGAATAATCCTACTTCGCCTCGTAAGACCCGTCTCGTCGCTGACCTCGTCCGTGGCGTCGACGTCGAGAAGGCTCTCGGTATCCTTCAGTATAACCCCAGAGAGTCCGCTCCCAAGATGCGTAAGCTCATCCTCTCGGCTGTCGCCAACTGGCAGGCCAAGAACGAGGGTGCCCGCATGGAGGACGCTCAGCTGTATGTCAAGCAGATCAAGGTCGACGAAGGCCGCACGATGAAGCGCATGCGCACTGCCCCCCAGGGCCGCGGTTATCGTATCCGCAAGCGCAGCAACCACATCACTGTGATTCTCGGCAGCCGTATCGAGGATGCTCCGGTCGCTAAGGCTGAAAAAGAAGAAACAAAATAAGTAATTAAAAAGAAGAAACTCAACAATGGGACAAAAAACTAACCCAATTGGAAACAGATTAGGTATCATCCGCGGATGGGATTCTAACTGGTTTGGCGGAAGAAGATTTGAACAGAAGCTCGTTGAGGACGACAAGATCCGTAAGTATCTCAACGCCCGTCTTGCCAAGGCTAGCATCTCCAAGATTTATATTGAGCGTACTCTTAAGTTGCTCACCGTCACGATTAACTCGGCCCGTCCGGGTCTGATTATCGGTCGTGCGGGGTCCGAGGTTGACAAACTGCGTGAGGAGCTCAAGAAGCTCACTGGCAAGGATGTGCAGATCAACATCAGCGAGGTGAAACGCCCCGAGATGGATGCCGTCCTCGTTGCCCAGAACATTGCCAAACAGATTGAAGGCCGTATCCAGTATCGCCGCGCCATCAAGAATGCCATCACCTCTACGATGCGCACGGGTGCCGAGGGTATCAAGGTCTCCATCGCCGGCCGTATCGGCGGCGCTGAAATCGCCCGCAGCGAGCACTTCAAAGAGGGCCGTACTCCTCTTCACACTCTGCGTGCCGATATCGACTATGCCAATGCTGAGGCTCACACCACCTATGGCCGTATCGGTATCAAGGTGTGGATTTGCCGCGGTGTTATCTATGGCAGACCTGAGCTCGTTCCTTCGACCGTTGGCGGTCAGCAGAAGGATCACCGTCCCGGTGCCATGGGTGCAGGCCGTCGTCCGGAAGGTGCCCCTCGTCGCCGTCAGGGCAACAGAAATAACAATAGTAAATAATTTGAAGTTTAGCATTAGCGTTAGCGTCAAGTCACTATACACTATACACTAAACACTAAACAATAAGAAGAAATGTTACAACCTAAGAAAACAAGATATAGAAAGCAGCAGAAAGGCAAGATTAAAGGTAATGCCTTCCGTGGCCACGAACTTGCATTCGGTACCTTCGGTATCAAATCGCTCGAGACTTGCTTCATCACTGGCCGCCAAATAGAGGCTGCTCGTCAAGCTGTAACGCGTCACATGAAACGTGAAGGTCAGATATGGATTCGCATCTTCCCGGACAAGCCCATCACCAAGAAACCTAACGAGGTCCGTATGGGTAAAGGTAAGGGTGCCCCTGAGTATTTCGTCGCCCGCGTCATGCCCGGCACCATGCTGTTCGAGTGCGAGGGTGTCCCTATGGATGTCGCTAAAGAGGCTCTCCGTTTGGCCGCTCAGAAACTTCCCATCTCGACCAAATTTGTTGTCAAAAGAGACTATATCGAAGAATAAATAAGAAGAACCTCAGTCATGAAGAATGAAATTGTTTTAAAAGAGCTCTCGACTGCCGAATTGAAGGAGAGACTTGAGACCGAGCGTGCCACCTATCAGAAAATGCTTCTGACCCACGCTGTTTCCCCCCTCGAGAATCCCAACAAAATTAAAGAAAGTAGAAAAAATATTGCCCGCTGCCTTACGGAGCTCCGCGCGCGTGAAATCGCCGACAAAAAGTAAGCATGGCAATTGTAAAATCCAAGTGTTAAGATGGAAAGAAATTTAAGAAAAGAAAGAATCGGTGTTGTGGTCAGCAACAAGATGGAGAAGTCCATCGTGATTCTTGTCGAGCGTAAGGTGAAACACCCCAAGTACGGCAAATTCGTTAAGAAGTCCACCAAATTCATGGCCCACGACGAGAAAAATGAGGCTAATATCGGAGACACCGTCCGTATCATGGAGACCCGTCCCCTGAGCAAAAACAAATGCTGGCGTCTGGTCGAAATCGTCGAGAAGGCTAAATAGTACACCTATCAGAAAAATTAAAAAGAAATGATACAACAAGAAACCAGAATGACAGTTGCCGATAACAGCGGTGCCAAAAGCGCTCTGTGTATCCGTGTCCTTGGTGGCACCAAGAAGCGTTACGCTTCCATTGGCGATACCATCGTTGTGGCCATCAAAGATGCTCTTCCCTCCGGCAACGTGAAGAAAGGTAGCGTTTCCAAAGCAGTCGTGGTGCGCACCAAGAAAGAGATTCGTCGCAATGATGGTTCCTACATCCGCTTCGACGACAATGCCTGCGTCCTGCTCACCGCTGCCGATGAGCTCCGTGGCACCCGTATTTTCGGACCTGTGGGTCGTGAACTGCGCGAGAAACAGTTTATGAAAATTGTCTCTCTCGCTCCCGAAGTTTTGTAATTAAATAAAAGAAAAGAGAACAATGAAATTGCACGTTAAGAAAGGGGATATGGTCCAGGTGATTGCCGGCGATGACAAAGGCAAAATCGCCAAGGTCCTGAAAGTATATCCCGAAAAGAATCGCGCCATCGTCGAGGGTGTCAACGTGAACAAGAAACATACCAAACCCAACGCCAAGAACACCCAGGGTGGTATTGTGGAAGAGGAAGCTCCTATTCACATCTCCAACCTCATGGTTGTTGTCGGTAAGACTCCTACCAAGGTTGGCCGCCGCGTAGACGAAAAAACCGGCAAAATAGTCCGTTATTCTAAAAAAACAGGAGAGGAGATTAAGTAATGGCATACATTCCCGCATTAAAGACCAAATACAAAGAAGAAATCCTGCCTGCTCTGATGAAAGAGTATGGCTACAAGACCGTCATGCAGGCTCCTCGTCTGATGAAAATCACCTTGAATCAGGGTCTTGGTAAGGCTGCCATCGCTGACAAGAAAGTCATCGATAAGGGTATTGAAGAAATGACCGCCATCACGGGTCAGAAAGCTGTTGCCACCAAGTCGCGCAAGGATATTTCCAACTTCAAGCTGCGCCGTGGCATGCCTATCGGTGTCCGTGTGACTCTTCGCGGCGAGCGCATGTACGAGTTCCTTGAGCGTCTCGTCACCGCCTCTATCCCCCGTATCCGCGACTTCCGCGGCATCAACGACAAGGGTTTCGATGGCAAAGGTAACTACACCTTCGGCATTGCCGAGCAGATTATCTTCCCCGAAATCGACATCGACAAAATCGACCGCATCCAGGGTATGGATATCACCTTCGTCACCTCGGCTAAGACCGACAAGGAAGCTATGTCGCTGCTCAAGGAGTTTGGTTTACCGTTCAAGAATCAACAAAAATAAGCATAATGGCTAAAGAATCGATTAAAGCAAGAGAGCGCAAAAGAGCTAAGATGGTTGCCAAGTACGCAGCCAAACGCGCTGCCCTGAAAGAAATTGTCCGCACTGGTGAGCCTGAGGACGTTGAGAAGGCTGTCATCGCTCTTCAGAAACTTCCGAAGAATGCATGCCCGATCCGTATGCACAACCGTTGCCAACTGACAGGCCGCCCCAAAGGCTATATGCGTCAGTTTGGTATCTCGCGTATCAACTTCCGCGAAATGGCTGTCTCCGGACTTATCCCCGGTGTGAAAAAAGCAAGTTGGTAAGAATATAATTTATTGGTAGCTTTGCAAGTTGGCATAACACCAATACTACAAAACTTAAAATCAAAAATTAAAAAATGGTAACAGATCCTATTGCAGATTACTTGACCCGCATGAGAAACGCCATTGCCGCCAAGCATCGCGTGGTCGAAATCCCCGGTTCCAAACTGAAGAAGGAAATCACCAAGATTCTCTTCGAGAAGGGCTACATCCTCAACTACAAGTTCGAGAATGAGGGTTCCCACAACCAGAGCATCAAAATCGCTCTCAAGTATCACCCCCTCACCAAACAGTCGGCCATTGCTGAGCTCAAGCGTGTCTCCAGCCCCGGTCTGCGCAAGTATGTCTCCGTCGACGAGATGCCCCGCGTCCTCAATGGTCTCGGCATTGCCATCGTGTCCACTTCCAAAGGCCTCATGACCGACAAGGAAGCCCGTACCCTCAACGTGGGCGGTGAAGTTTTATGTTACATCAGCTAATCAAGAGAGGAGAATTAGAAAATGTCAAGAATAGGTAAAATGCCCATCCACCTTCCCAAAGGTGTCGAAGTGAAGATTTCTGATGACAATGTTCTGACCGTCAAAGGCCCTCTGGGAGAACTCAACCAGAAGGTGAACCCCATGATAGAAATGAAGGTTGAAGATGGTGTGCTCCATTTCAACCGTCCTAACGACGAGCGTGAGACCAAGGCCATGCATGGCCTGTACCGTGCTCTCGCTGCCAACATGGTGAAGGGTGTCAGTGAAGGTTTCAAAACCGTCCAGGAAGTCATTGGCGTCGGTTATAAAGTCCAGGCCACTGGCAATGTCATGGAGATGGACCTCGGATACTCGCACAAGATTTTCTTCGAGCTTGCACCCGAAATCAAGGTCGAGACCGTCACCGAGAAAGGTAAGAACCCCATCATTACCATGACCTGCTGCGACAAGCAGATCCTGGGACAGGCTGCAGCCAAGATCCGTTCGCTCCGCAAACCCGAGCCCTACAAGGGTAAAGGTATCCGCTTCCAGGGCGAAGAGGTTCGTAAGAAGGCTGGTAAAGCTGCTGCTAAATAAATTGTAAGGTAAAAAGAATTTGCCAAGAAAAGCCAAAAGAAAAATATTATGGCAACAAAGAAAGACATAAGAAGAACAAAAATTAAATTCCGCATCCGTCACAAAATCAGCGGAACTGCTGATATGCCTCGCCTGTCGGTTTTCAGAAGCAATAAGGAAATCTATGCTCAGGTGATTGACGATGTAAAAGGTGTGACACTGACCGCAGCCTCTTCCCTCGAGAAAGGCTTTGAAAAGAGTGGCACTAAGAGCGAAGTGGCCGCCAAGGTTGGCAAGACCGTTGCCGAGCGTGCTATCGCCGCTGGTATCAATACCGTTGTTTTTGACCGTAATGGTTACCTCTACCACGGCCGCGTGAAAAGCTTGGCCGACGGTGCCAGAGAAGGTGGTTTAAAATTCTAATAAGTCATGGCAGAAGTAAACATTAAAAGAGTAAAATCGAGCGAGATCGAATTCAAAGATCGTCTTGTCGCTATCAATCGTGTAACAAAGGTTACCAAAGGTGGTAGAACCTTCACCTTTGCTGCCATTGTAGTTATTGGAAACGAAAACGGCGTTGTTGGATATGGCCTTGGTAAAGCCAAGGAAGTCCAGGCCGCCGTCCAGAAAGGTATCGACGATGCCAAGAAGAACCTTATCCGCGTCCCCGTGCTGAAAGGTACCATTCCCCATGAGCAGTGCGGCAAGTACAGCGGTGCCAAAGTCTTCCTCAAACCCGCAGCCCCTGGTACCGGTGTCATCGCCGGCGGCGCCATGCGTGCCGTTCTGGAGAGCGTGGGTGTCAAAGACGTCCTTGCCAAGTGCAAAGGCTCTTCCAACCCCCACAGCGTCGTCAAGGCTACCATCAACGCCCTTCTCCAGATGAAGGATCCCTACATGGTGTCCCAGCTTCGTGGAATTTCTCTCGACAAAGTGTTTAACGGTTAAATTAATAGGAGGTCAAGATTATGGCAGAAAAGAAACTCAGAATCAAACAGGTCAGAAGTATTATTGGCCGTCCCGCCCGTCAGAAACGCACCATGGCCGCTCTGGGTCTGCGTCGCATCAACCACACCCGTGAGGTTGTTGCCAACCCCCAGATTTTGGGCATGATTGATAAGGTCAAGCACCTCATCACTGTCGAAGAAATTTAATCTAGTAAAATAAGAAAGGAAAGATATAATGAACTTAAGCAATCTTAAGCCTGCTGAAGGATCCATCAAGCATTCGAAACGCATCGGCCGCGGTGCCGGTTCCGGAAAGGGTGGCACTGCCACACGCGGTAACAAAGGTGCCAAGGCTCGCTCGGGCTACCACCAGAAGGTCGGCTTCGAGGGCGGTCAGATGCCCCTCTATCGTCGCGTGCCGAAGTTCGGTTTCAAGAACATCAACCGCGTTGAATATGTCGGCATCAACATCGACACCCTCAATGCCCTTGCCGAAGCCAAGAACATCACCGACTTCAACATCGATGTGCTGAAAGAGAACGGTCTCATTTCCAGCAAGGATCGTATCAAGATTCTCGGTCGTGGCGAACTGGCCAAAGCCGTCAATGTCACCGCCCACGCTTTCTCCGCCACTGCCAAGAAGGCTATCGAAGAAAAAGGTGGTGTCGCTACCGTTATCGAATAACACAATTCTTTTACAATGAAGCGATTAATACAGACACTTAAGAACATCTGGTCGATTGAAGACCTGCGGAAAAGAATCCTCTACACCATTGGATTGGTGCTGATTTACCGCATCGGTTCCTACGTCGTTTTACCAGGTGTCGACCCGTCTCAGCTCGCTGTCCTCAGAAAACAGGGCTCCGAAGGTTTGATGGGCCTTCTCAACATGTTCTCGGGTGGAGCATTCTCCAATGCCTCCATCTTTGCCTTGGGCATCATGCCTTACATCACGGCATCCATCGTGATCCAGTTGCTCGTGATGGTGGTCCCCAAGTTCCAGAAAATGCAGAGAGAAGGTGAAAGTGGCCGTAGAAAGATGAATCAAATCACTCGCTGGCTCACTGTTGCTGTTACGGCAGCTCAGGCACCCGCTTACATCACAAACATGCGCATGCAGCTCGAAGCCACGCCCTATGCCCTCCACCCCTTCACGGGTGCCGAGCCTTCGGCCTTCTTCTGGATCAGCAGCATCGTCATCCTGATCAGCGGTACCCTCTTTGTCATGTGGCTTGGTGAGCGCATTACCGACAAAGGTGTCGGCAATGGCATCTCGCTTTTGATTATGATTGGTATCATCGCCCGTCTTCCCTTCGCCCTCTCGGCCGAGTTTGCCTCGCGTCTTGAGGAAGGCGGCGGACTGGTGATGTTCCTCTTCGAACTCGTTGTCCTCCTCGCAGTCATCCTGCTCGTCATCCTCCTTGTGCAGGGCACCCGCCGCATCCCCGTGCAGTATGCCAAGCGCATCGTCGGCAACAAGCAGTATGGCGGCGTGCGCCAGTACATCCCCCTGAAGGTTAATGCAGCCGGCGTCATGCCTATCATCTTTGCCCAGGCAATCATGTTCCTGCCTATCACCTTCATGGGCTTCTCTGACAATTCCGACAGCAAGTTCGCTATGGCTTTCGCCGACTACAACAGTTTTTGGTACAATCTGGTGTTCTTCATCCTGGTGGTAGTGTTCACCTATTTCTACACTGCCATTGCTATCAACCCCAACCAGATGGCTGAAGACATGAAGAAGAACGGCGGATTCATCCCCGGTGTCAAACCTGGCAAGAAGACCGCCGAATACCTCGAAGGCATCCTCTCCAAGATCACCCTTCCCGGTTCCATCTTCCTCGCCATCGTGGCCATCCTGCCGGCCCTTGTCCGTCTCATTGGCGTCAACACGCAGTTCGCCCAGTTCTACGGCGGCACCTCGCTGCTCATCCTCGTCGGTGTCATCCTCGACACCCTCCAGCAGATTGAGAGCCACCTGCTGATGCGCCACTACGACGGCCTCACCAAGACCGGACGCATAAAGGGTCGCACCTCGATGTCCATCCAGGCATAAAAAACAGCAAAGGAAAAGAATGATACTGCTCAAGACAAAAGAAGAAATCGAGCTCATACGTGATGCCGGCCTCCTCCTCGGGAAAACTCTCGCGGAGGTGGGCCGTCATATCCGTCCGGGCGTAACCACCGCCTTCCTCGACAAAATCGGCGAGCAGTACATCCGCGATAATGGCGCCAAGCCGCTGTGCAAAGGCTTCGAGGGATTCCCCTCGGCATTCTGCATCTCGGTCAACGACGTCGTTGTGCACGGCATTCCCGGCGACCTCTTCATCAAGGAGGGCGACAACATCTCCCTCGACTGCGTCATCGAGCTCAACGGCTACGTCGCCGACTCGGCCTACACCTTCCCCGTGGGCCCCGTCAGCCCCGAGATGCAGCGCCTGATGAAAGTGACCCGCGAAGCCCTCTTCCTCGGTCTCGACCGCTGCAAAGCCGGCAACCGTGTGGGAGACATCAGCCATGCTGTCCAGATGCACTGCGAGAAGAACGGCTACTCCGTTGTGCGCGAGCTGTGCGGCCACGGGGTGGGATTCAAGATGCACGAGTCCCCCAACGTGCCCAACTACGGAGTCCCCGGCACCGGTCCTCTGCTGAAGGAGGGAATGGTCATCGCTGTTGAACCCATGGTGTGCATGGGCTCGAAGAACGTCAAGTTCTCCAAAGAAGACGGGTGGACCTGCCGCACACGCGACGGCAAACCCGCGGCCCACTTCGAGCACACCGTGGCCATCACCGCCGACGGCCCCGACATCCTCACAACATTCGACTTCATCGAGAACAAGTAAACAACAACACCAACGGTAAGTAAAAACAAGTAAATGGCAAAACAAGCATCCATACAATTAGACGGCACGGTTGTCGAATCCCTCGGCAACGCCATGTTCCGCGTCGAATTGGAAAACGGACACCAAATCATCGCCCATATCTCCGGCAAGATGCGCATGCACTACATCAAAATCCTCCCCGGAGACAAGGTGCAGATCGAAATGTCGCCCTATGACCTCTCGAAAGGCCGCATCACTTACCGCCACAAGTAGACCCCCGCAGCGAGGTCTCGGAAAAAGAAAAAAAGTATCACAAGATTAATAATTACACAAAATGAAAGTAAGAGTCTCTGTAAAGAAAAGATCGCCCGAGTGCAAAGTGGTCCGCCGCCACGGGGTTGTCTATGTAATCAACAAGAAAAATCCTAAATTCAAACAAAGACAAGGATAATTAAAAAAAAACAATAAAAAGAATCTATGGCACGTATTGCAGGTATTGACTTACCCAAGAACAAAAGAGGAGAGATAGGCCTGACCTATATCTTCGGAATCGGACGTAGCACCGCCAAAGAGATTCTGGCCAAGGCCGGTATCGACGAAGGCAAGAAGGTGCAGGATTGGACCGACGACGAGCAGAACACCCTCCGCAACATCATCAACGATGAGTACAAAGTCGAAGGCGCCCTCCGCTCCGAAGTCCAGATGAACATCAAGCGACTGATGGATATCGGCTGCTACCGCGGCGTCCGTCACCGCCTGGGCCTCCCCCTCCGTGGCCAGAGCACCAAGAACAATGCTCGCACTCGCAAGGGTAAGAAGAAAACTATCGCTAACAAGAAGAAAGCTACCAAGTAAAAAGTAACGGCAAGTAGCGCCCCAGCCGCGGACCAGAACAAAAAACCCCACAGACACAGGAGCGGTTGGTAGTAAAGAAACAAAGTAAATCAAGCAAAAACAAAATGGCAAAAACTTCAAAACCGACTAAAAAAAGAGTCGTCAAAGTTGAACCTCAGGGAAGAGCATGCATCTTTGCATCCTTCAACAACGTCATCGTCTCGTTGACGAATAACGCCGGTCAAGTGATTTCTTGGTCGTCTGCCGGAAAAATGGGCTTCCGCGGATCGAAGAAAAACACTCCGTACGCCGCCCAGATGGCTGCGGAAGATTGCGGCAAAGTTGCTTATGATTTGGGCCTAAGAAAAGTCAAGGTCTTCGTCAAAGGACCTGGTCAAGGACGTGAATCTGCAATCCGCGCAATCAACACCTGCGGCATCGAGGTCACCGAAATCACCGACATCACCCCGCTGCCCCACAACGGTTGCCGTCCCCCCAAACGTCGTCGTGTGTAATTATTAATCTTAAAAAAAGAACAGAACAACAATGGCAAGATACACAGGTCCGAAGACCAAAATCGCAAGAAAGTTCCACGAGCCTATCTACGGCCCGGACAAGAGCTACGAGAAGAAACCCTATGCTCCCGGCATGCACGGCCAGAACCGCCGCCGCAGCAAGACCTCCGAGTACGGCATCCAGCTCAACGAGAAGCAGAAAGCCAAATACACCTACGGCATCCTTGAGCGCCAGTTCCGCAAACTCTATGCCGAGGCATCGCGCCGTGGCGGCATCACCGGCGAAGAGCTGATGAAACTCATCGAGGCCCGCCTCGACAACGTGGTCTACCGCCTCGGCATCGCCCGCAGCCGCGCCCAGGCCCGCCAGCTCGTCTCCCACTGCCACATCGCCGTCAACGGCAATGTCGTCAATGTCCCCTCCTATTCTTTGAAGGAAGGCGACGTCGTCTCCGTGCGCGAGCGCAGCAAATCGCTCGAAGTCATCACCGACTCCCTCGCCTCGCGTGCCAACAACTATCCTTGGCTTGAATGGGACGGCGCCAGCATGAGCGGCAAGTTTGTCAGCTATCCTCAGCGCACCGACATCCCCGAGACCATCAACGAGCAGCTCATCGTTGACCTCTACTCCAAGTAACAGTCCACAGGACGTCAGTCTGAGTCTTGGCTTAGACAAAAACCCATCAAAGAAAGAAAGGATAAACAATGGCAATATTATCATTCCAAAAACCCGACAAGGTGGTCATGCTGGAGGCCGACGACTTCCGCGGCACGTTCGAATTCCGTCCGCTGGAACCCGGCTACGGCACAACCATCGGCAACGCTTTGCGTCGCGTCCTTCTCTCTTCGCTCGAAGGCTATGCTATCACATCTGTCCAGATTGATGGCGTCGACCATGAGTTCTCGTCGCTCCCCGGAGTGGTCGAGGACATGACCGACATTATCCTGCGCTTGAAGCAGATCCGCTTCCGCCGTCAGCTGGAGGATTACGACCACGAAAAGCTTACCTTCACGGTCAAAAATCAGACAGTCTTCAAAGCCGGTGACCTCAACAGCAACCTCAACGGATTCCAGGTCCTCAACCCCGACCTCGAAATCTGCCACATGGAAGCCTCCACCGAGCTGCACATCACCCTGTCCATCGACAAGGGCCGCGGATACGTTCCCGCCGACGAAAACAAGCGTCCCACCGACCCCATCGGTGTCATCGCCATCGACTCCATCCATACCCCCATCAAAAAGGTTATGTATGCCGTCGACGACTACCGCGTCGAGCAGCGCACCGACTATGAGAAGCTGACGTTCGATATCGAGACCGACGGCTCCATCCACCCCAAAGAGGCCCTCAAGGAAGCTGCCACCATCCTCATCCAGCACTTCATGCTCTTCTCCGACGAGCGCATCACCCTCGACGTGGAAACCAAACCCGTCCAGGAAGAGTTCGATGAGTCCACGGCACACACCCGCCAGCTCCTCAAGACCAAACTTATCGACCTCGACCTCTCGGTCCGCGCGCTCAACTGCCTCAAGGCCGCCGAAGTCGAGACCCTGGGTGACCTGGTCTCCTTCAACAAGGCCGACCTGCTGAAATTCCGCAACTTCGGCAAAAAATCGCTTACCGAACTCGAAAACCTCGTCGCTTCGAAGAACCTCGAATTCGGTATGAATGTTTCAAAGTATAAATTAGATAAAGAATAAGAAAAGAATATGAGACACGGTTGCAAAGTAAATCATCTGTCAAGAACCCACGCCCACCGCGTGGCCATGCTTTCCAACATGGCCTCCTCGCTCATCCTGCACAAGCGCATCGAGACCACCGTTGCCAAAGCCAAAGCCCTCCGCGTTTACGTCGAGCCCATCATCAACCGCTCGAAAGAGGACTCCACCCACAACCGCCGCATCGTCTTCAGCTACCTGCATAGCAAAGAGGCCGTCAACGAACTCTTCCGCGAAGTGTCGCAGAAAGTCGCCGGCCGCCCCGGTGGCTACACCCGCATCCTGAAGACCGGCATCCGTCACGGCGACAACTCCGAGATGGCCATCATCGAACTCGTCGACTACAACGAGAACATGCTCAAAGAGGCCTCCTCCAAGAAAGCCAAGACCACCCGCCGCTCGCGCGCCAAGAAGGCCGACGCCGCTGCCCCCGCAGCCGTCGAGGCCCCCGTGGCCGAGGCCCCTGCCGCCAGCGAAGCCCCCAAGGCCGAATAAACCCTGCGGCAAAGGGACACCCTTTTTGAACCATCCTCAAGCCCCGCTGGACCCACCCGTCCGGCGGGGCTTTCCTTTTTCCCCCGGCGCCTCCCGCCCCGGCCCCGCCCCGCCGCCCTGCCGTCCCCCCTCCCGCACCACCCCTCCGCCGCACCGCAAAGGCACCGAAGCCGTACCCTCTTCGCCCCTTCTCATATAGTTCCTATATCGTTCTTATATCGTTCTTATATAGTTCTTATATACTGTAT
>CALGCG010000080.1 GCA_937884485.1 uncultured Bacteroidales bacterium | reverse complement strand
TAGTAATGATACGACCTGTCATTCCGACATTCCCCCCTGTCATTCCGAGCGAAGTCGAGGAATCCCCAAGCCGAATCCGAAGGAAAGGCTCCTCCGCCGATGATGGCAGCACCTCAGCTCCCTGATATTCAAGACCATAAGGAATGAGAAGCGAATATGGACGCTCCGGATCGCTCTGCAGATTGCGCTCCGAGGTCATCTGGCAGAGATGAGGATTGTCCACATTGATGAACACCTTGTCCGCTGTGCGGCGCAGATAGTCATACAGCTCTCCCTTGGTCTTCTTCACGCCCTCAAAACTTCCGAAACCGAGCAGATGAGCCTTGCCGACATTGGTAATAAGTCCATAGTTCGGCAGAGCTATCTCCACCAACTCCTTGATGTCGCCCGGGTGGCTCGCGCCCATCTCCACCACAGCAAGCTGTGTCTCCGAATTGATGCGCAGCAGAGTCAAAGGCACTCCGATGCTGTTGTTCAGATTGCCCTCGGTCGCAGTCACACGATATTTCACAGACAGCACCTCACGGATCAGTTCTTTTGTGGTAGTCTTTCCGTTGGTACCGGTCAAAGCGATGACTGTCAACGGCTTGCCATCAACAATGGTCATAGACCTGTGCCAGCGCGCCAGTTCCTGAAGAGTCTTCAAAGTGTCATCCACCTTCACAAGACGAGGATCATCGGAAGCTGCAACTGCAGCCGACTTGTTGACCACGGCATATCTCGCACCGAGTTCCAGCGCCTTCAGCGCATACTCGTTGCCGTCGAAGTTCTCGCCCTTCAGAGCGAAGAACATCTCCCCGCCCTTGAGCGTACGCGTGTCAGTGGTCACGACTCCGCACTCCTTGAATTTATTGTATATTGATATTATTTCCATAACTAACGTCCGGTTGAGCCGAAGCCGCCCTCACCGCGTTCTGTCTCGTCGAGCACCTCGACCTCGTCCCATTCCACCTTCTCGTAACGGGCCACCACCATCTGCGCGATCCTCTCGCCCGGATTGATGACGAAAGGCTCATTGGACAGATTGACGAGGATCACCTTCACCTCTCCCCTATAGTCTGCATCGATGGTACCAGGGGCATTCAGCACCGATATGCCATACTTCGCCGCCAAGCCGCTGCGAGGACGCACCTGCGCCTCAGTTCCGTCCGGAAGGGCGATGAAAAGGCCCGTCGGCACCATAGTCCTCTCCAGAGGTCCGAGCGTGATCGGCTCAGTAATATTCGCCTTCAAATCCATACCAGCCGACTTCTCCGTTGCATAAAAAGGAGTCTCATAAGCCGACTTGTTTACAATTCTTACTTTCATATTATCCAAACAGTTTTTTTGCTTCTTCGTAGCTGTCGAGACTTCCTATGTCGAAGCGGCCGGCCGACATCGGCCAGGCGTGCATGACAGTGTTATCTACCATATAGTGTGCGAGGTTGCCGGGGGCATCCTTACCGCAGCCGTTCTCTACACTGTGGCGGACCAGGTCGAGGTCCTTCTTCAGGTATATGTAGAACGGCGGCACCGCCCATGTCGACTTCGGAACCTGAGGCTTCTCTTCCATGTTCAGTACGCGGTTGTTCTCATCAAGCACGACAACTCCTGTGCGCTGCAGCCTCTCGATGCTCGGCTGCTCGTGGCACATGATGCAGCTGGTTCCCTTCTGCTTGGCAAAATCAACGAACTCCTGGAAACTGAAGAAGAGGAGGTTGTCGGCGGCGAGGACGAGAAGGTCGGTTTCTGAATTATGAATTATGAATTCTGAATTATGACACAGCCAATGCATATATTCAGTTTCCATAATTCATAATTACTAATTCATAATTCATAATTAACAATGATTAGTCCATTAGCTTATATCGACCCCGAAGCCAAGATTGGCAACAACGTAGAAATCGGACCATTCTGCTTTATCGACAAGAATGTGGTCATTGGCGACAACAATGTCATCATGGCCAATGTGAACATCCTCTATGGTGCCCGCATAGGAAATGGCAACCGCATATTCCCGGGTGCTGTCATCGGTGCTATTCCCCAAGACCTGAAATTCCGTGGAGAAGAGACTACTGCCGAAGTGGGCGACAACAACACTATCCGCGAAAATGTAACCATCAACCGTGGTACAGCAGCCAAGAATAAGACCGTTGTGGGCAACAACAACCTTCTGATGGAAAGCGTACACGTAGCACACGATGCCATTGTCGGCAACGGATGTATCATCGGCAACTCAACCAAGATGGCGGGTGAAATCATCATCGACGACAACACCATCATCAGTGCAAGCGTATTGATGCACCAGTTCTGCCGTGTAGGAGGATATGGAATGATTCAAGGCGGCACCCGCTTCAGCAAAGACATCCCTCCCTACATCATTGCCGCCCGCGAGCCGGTAGCTTATAGCGGTATCAATCTCATCGGACTCCGTCGCCGTGGCTTCAGCAACGAGCTGATTGAACACATCCACAACGCATATCGCTTGATCTACAACAGTGGATTGAATGTGACCGAGGCATTGGAGCGCATCAAGGCAGAAATTCCCATGAGCCCCGAAATCGAGTACATCGTTTCATTCATCGAGAGCTCATCACGCGGAATCATTCGATAACATATTATCCTCCTAATATATTATGGTATACAGATTCACCATTATCTCTGATGAAACAGAAGATTTTCGCAGAGAGATAAAGATAGATTCAGAAGCAACATTTCACGATTTGCATGAAGCCATACTCACTTCGTGCGGTTATACCGATGACCAGATGACCTCATTCTTCATTTGCGACGAAAGTTGGGCAAAAGAGTTGGAGGTCACTCTTGAAGACATGGGCAGCAGTTCCGAGGAAGACAGCTACATCATGCGTGAAACACCGTTGAATGAATTGCTTGAGGACGAGAAGCAACATCTGCTTTACGTCTTCGACCCATTGGCCGACCGTGTATTCTTTATCGAGTTGTCCGAAATCATCTATGGCAAAGACCTGGATAAAGCCGTCTGCACCAAGAAGCAAGGAGATGCCCCCCAGCAAACCATCGACTTCGACGAGTTGATGGCCAAAGACACCACCCTTGACTTGGGAGAGAACTTCTATGGCGACGAAGATTTTGACATGGACGAGTTCGACCCCGATGGCTTCAGCATGGGCGATGCCGCATCGTTGGAAGAGAACATCCCATACGAATAAACGAGTAAGGCAGATACAAATATTTCTTTAGACGCGGATGACACAGATACGCGGATTTCAAATCTCTATCTGCGTCATCCGCGTTATCTGCGTCTAAGAAATCATATTGATGTTCCTTAGTATATTTCCCTTATGAAAACCCTCTTCGTATTGATAGGCCCTACAGGAGTAGGTAAAACAGCGTTGAGCCTCAGCATTGCCGAAATGTTGGGTTGCGACATTGTGTCTGCCGACTCCCGCCAGATGTATGCCGACCTTAAGATTGGGACAGCCGCCCCAACCGGCAAAGAGTTGGCAAGGGTACGCCATCACTTTGTGGGGCAATTGGCCTTGACGGACTATTACAGTGCCGCCCAGTACGAGATTGACGTACTGAAACTCACCGAGGAGCTGTTCCACTCACACAACGCTCTGCTGCTTACGGGCGGAAGCATGATGTATATCGATGCCGTATGCAAGGGTATTGATGATATTCCCACCGTGGACGACATCACACGCCGTACGCTGCTCGACCGCTACGAACAGGAGGGACTGGAGCCCTTGGTCAATGAACTGCGCCTGCTCGACCCCGAGTACTACCGCATCGTAGACCTGAAGAATCCCAAGCGCGTCATCCATGCCCTCGAGATATGCTATATGACGGGGCGCACCTACACATCTTTCCGCACACGCACTGCCAAGGAACGTCCCTTCCGAATCGTCAAGATTGGTCTACGCCGCGAACGCGAAGAGCTGTACGACCGCATCAACCGCCGAGTAGACCAAATGATGGCCGACGGCCTCGTCGAAGAGGCACGTAGTGTATATCCCTACCGTCAACTCAACTCACTCAACACCGTAGGCTACAAAGAAATGTTCAAATACCTGGACGGTGAATGGGATTTGGACTTTGCCATCGAAAAAATCAAGCAAAACTCCCGCATTTATTCCCGCAAACAGATGACTTGGTTCAAGCGCGATACCGACATCCGTTGGTTCCACCCTGACCAAAAAGAGGAGATTTTACAACATATCCTTACAAATTTATCTTAAAAACAACCCCAAAAAATGGCAACATCTTCGATGAAATCGGGGATTTTTGAGTCAACTTTCTTAGGAGGATGAGTCAACGAAATCCGTATGAAGGAAGTCAGAAAAGACAAGGTATTCAGGTATTCAGGTATTCAGTTAGATTTTTGCGTAGGTTTTCCTTACTTACAGATTGTAAGTAGTATAAACTTTATTATATATATAATTATTATATATATAATAAAAATTGTGAGAAGGTGTGTGTCGTCAATGGCGGGGGTGCAAAAAGTGTAAGCGTAAGCGTAATCAGTAATCACTGCGCCTGCGATAATTTTTTTTGTTACCTGAGATAATCTGCCGTCGAGCCTGAGAAAAAATATTTGTTGACCTGAGAAATCCTGCAAATGACTGGGAAAATATCCCGTAACTTGCTAAGTTGGAAAAACTTTCGCGCGTGTATGTTGCGTGATTCATAATTTTGTTTTATCTTTGCCTAGATTAATGAAAATCATTACAAACCAATCAATATTAACTAACATTTATGAAGAAAAACATGCTTTTCTTAGGTGCGCTCGCCATCGCCATGAGCGTGAGCGCACAGAAGCCGAAGATGTGGCTCGACCCTGAGGTGAATCAGGAGAACCGCAAGGAGGCACGCGCCGCCTACTTCGCCTATGAGAACACCGACCTTGCCGCGCAGAACGACAAGAGCAAGAGTGCCCGCTACCTTGACCTGACGGGCGAGTGGAAATTCAATTTCGTGAAGAACCACAACGAGGCTCCCGCTGGCTTCTTTGCCGTGGGTTACGATGACTCTAAGTGGGACAACTTCCCCGTACCCGGCCTCTTTGAGATCCTTGGCTATGGCGACCGCATCTACCGCAACTCGGGTTACCCCTGGAACCTCCAGTTTGTGCCCAATCCTCCCTACATCGAGGAGCGCAACAACTATACCGGTTCGTACCGTAAGTCATTCATGATTCCTGCCGACTGGAAGGGTCAGCAGGTATACCTCCACGTGGGCTCGGCTACATCGAACCTCATGGTATGGGTCAACGGTAAGTATGTAGGCTACAGCGAGGACGCCAAGATGGCTGCTGAGTTTGACATCACTCCCTACCTCGTGCCCGGCAAGGAGAACCTCGTTGCCATGCAGGTGATGCGCTGGTGCGACGGCTCATACCTCGAGGACCAGGACTTCTGGCGCTTCACCGGTATCGCTCGCGAGGTATACATGTATGCCCGTCCTCAGGTGCGTGTCGATGACCTCTTCATCCTCCCCGACCTGGACAAGAACTACAAGAACGGTACCCTGAAGATCTCTGCTACAGCCGACAACGCTGCAGGCAAGACCCTGCGCTACACCCTCAAGGATGCCAACGACAAGGTGGTGAAGACTGCTTCTGTCTCTGTAAATGGCGAGGGCAAGGCCGAGACAACGATGGCTGTGAGCAATCCTGCCAA
>CALGCG010000079.1 GCA_937884485.1 uncultured Bacteroidales bacterium | reverse complement strand
AGACAATCACATGGCAGCCGACCCACACATTGTCGCCGGTTGTTATCGGTCGGTCCGGGTTCGTCCTTTTCCCTTCGGCATCCACCAGGGGGTGCTGGTCGGTGTCCATGAGGGTGCAGTTCCATGAGAATCGGTTGAGGGCGCCGAAGTACATGCCGTGGTGGCATATCAGCAGCGAGTTGGGACCCAGGTGGAAACGGTCGCCCATCGTCAGGCTTCCCCCTTCCTCCACTTCAACGCTGCAGCCCGCCCCGATGGAGCATTCGCCTTTCACCTCCAGTGTGCCGCGCAGGTCCACTACCGTCCGGTCTCTGTGGAAGCGCGTTCCCTGATAGGTGGCAAAGCCGATTTTCACCAGCCCCGGTCGCAGCTCCCCGGTGCTGATGACCACTGCTCCGCTGAGGTTCACCTTCGTCCGGTGCGAGATGAGTATCGGCAGCTTCCGGGCCTGCCGCAGGGGCAGCAGGCGCAGGTTGTACCACGCGCTCCGGGGAAACGCCAGGAGGTACCGCCAGGCGTCGAGTCGTTTTTTTCTGTGGCGTTCGCTCATTTTTTTTTACTCCGTTTCGATTTGCAAAAATACTAATTTTTTTCAATATAGTCCTCGGTGTGGGATTTTTTTTGTATTTTTGCACCCATGAAAGCAATGGAACAACCCATGGTTATCGGCTACGATGCCAAGCGTGCCTATCGGAACAACAGTGGTTTGGGCAACTACAGCCGCATGGTCATCGGCGGTGTCGCCGACGCCGGAGTGGCTCGCTGCCTGCTCTACACGCCCTCTCTCCAGGGACGCCACGAGCATTATTTCGACTCCCGCCCCGACGTCTCTTCACGCCTGCCGCAGGGAATGTGGCGTTGTGCCAAAGGGCTTTGGCGCTCTTTCGCCATCGGCAGGGCTGCCGGCCGCGATGGCGTTCAGCTCTTCCACGGTCTCAGCCACGAGCTCCCCTACGGCCTCCCCGCCACCGTGAAGAAGGTCGTCACCATGCACGACCTCATCGTCCTCCGCTATCCCGAATTCTTCCACCCCGTCGACCGCCTCATCCACCGTTGGAAGATGCGCCATGCTTGCCGCCTTGCCGACATCGTCGTCGCCATCAGCCTCCAAACCAAGCGCGACCTGGTGGAAATGATGCATGTCCCCGAAGACAAAATCCGCGTCGTCTACCAAAGCTGCGACCCCATTTTCTGGGAGGAAAACACTGCCGCCCAAGGCGATTTCGACGCTCTCAAGGCAAAATACAATCTCCCCGACAAGTACATCCTCTCCGTCGGCACCGTCGAGGAGCGCAAAAACCAGGCCACCGCGGTCAGAGCCCTCTCTCTGTTGCCCGACGAACTCTGTCTCGTCATCGTCGGCCGTCCCCGCGGCTCCTATCCGCAGCAGGTCAGGCACATTGCGCAGCAGTGCCGCGTCGGCCATCGCGTCCTCTTCCTCGAGAATGCCTCCTTCCGCGACTTCCCCGCGCTCTACCGCCACGCTGTCGCCAGCGTCTACATGTCTCTCTTCGAGGGCTTCGGCATCCCCGTCCTCGAAAGCCTATGCTCCGACTGCCCCGTGGTGACCTCCAATCTCTCCTCCATGCCCGAGGCCGGCGGCGACGCAGCCCTCTATGCCGAACCCGGTGACTACCGCACCCTCGCCGCTCTCCTCTCCCGTCTGCTCTCCGACCCCGTTTTCCGCAGCAGCCAAATAGAAAAGGGGCGAACCCAACGTTTGAAGTTCGCCCCTGAAAAGGTGTCTCGGGATATGCTTGCGCTCTACCGCTCCTTACTTCACGATTAAGCGTCTCACCACGCGGGCATCCTTGCTGCTGAAGACCACGTTGTACACCCCCGAAGCCAGCTTGCCGGCGTTGATGGTGTATTCGATGTGGCCTGCGGCCATCAGACTGCTGGTGTGGATGGTGCGGCCGCTCTGGTCGATGATGCTGACCGTGTAGGTCTGTCCGTCGCCAAGGTCGATGGTCAGCTTGGCCTCGTCGGTGGCGGGATTGGGATAGAACTGGCCGAAGTTCTCCTCCGTCTCCACGGTCTCAATACCCAGCGGACGAGCCGTGTCGCTGTCCGGGGTGGTCCATGTGGTGGAGAAGGTGAAGGTGATGTTCTCGGCAGGCATCGGCAGGGTGTCGTAGTCGAAGAAGCTGCTGTCGAACACAACAGTGGTGTCGACCTCATTGTCGTAGTAGAAGAAGTAGTAGCCTCCCTGGTTTGCAGTCATGGGTTTGGTGATGGTCTTGCCGTTGTTGCTGGTGGCGCTGATGTAATACTCCAGGTTGACTGATGTGTCGGCCAAGAGCGGAAGGTCGCCATAGAAGCGGTTGCCGTTGGCCGCAAGGTTGATGGTGTGCCATGTGGTGTCGGGTCCAAACGGCATGCGCCAGTTGAACTCGGCATGGGCTATGCCGCTGCGATTGGTGATGACAGCGCTGACGGGCAGCGTGGCGACGCCACCGCCCGTGCGGTAGATGCCATGGAGGTTCTTGTGCAGGATGCGGATGGGATTGTCGGCCGGTATCTGCTTCGTGACGCAGTGGATGGCTCCGCCGCTACCGTCGAACTCTCGCACGTCGATCGGATAAATCGTGTAGCCCGGATAGGCCTGATGGATAGCCACCATGTTGTCGCGATCCCACTGGGCTGAGGGTTCTCCGTTCTCCACCCTCGAGAAACACGGCTGCAGGATCACGTTGTTCACAAACGTGTGGTTCGAGTAGGTGCGCGTGTACTGCTGGTCGTACAGCGTCTGACTGCTGAAGTTGCCTCCGTTGTCCGTCGACGGAAACGGCAGCTCGCCCATCGTGTAGTAGTCGCGGTTGAAGACACTCTTGTACGAGCAGAGGCTGTCGATGTTCTTCTGCCCTATTCGATAGTCGGTCCACGAACTGTAGTTGCTCGGCATCTTCGTGAAAACAAAACCGTTCTCGTCCCATGCGTCGGCATAGAGGTCCACATGGCCCGTGCCTCCGTCATAGTGGTAGGCGGGCAGCACATATGTGGCCCTCTGCCCCAGCAGGTCGTGCAGCGCCTCGCGCACCTGCGACTTGCTCAGGGGCGTGCTCGCCGTGAAGCCAATGCTGTTGGGGTCCTCGCCGTCCCACGCCAACGGGCCGTAGCCGTCTTCATTGCTGCTGTAGATGGCGTCGCTCGAAAGCACCATCCCCGCTCCGTCCACCAGGCAGTTGCCTCCTTCCCACTCAATGCTCGTCTGGTAGTTTGGAATACCCATCTGCCAGTGTATCAGCGACGGCAGCGAGTCGTCAAGCGCTCGGTCGGGATAGTACGTGAAGTCCAGCATGCCCACACTGTCCTGGTCGCCATAGTAGAATGCTATCGGGCCGCAGTCGCGGTACCAGAACGAATTGCCCGGGCCGACGATGAACCGCACCCTCTCGTGGCGCAGGTTCAGTCGGGTCAGCGTGCGGAGCACCTTCGCCGTGTCGGCGGGTCTCTCCACGCGCACCCACGCCTCTGCGCCACCAAGCTGGATGCCGTCCATCAGGTAGAAGAACACGCGGCCGAAGGACGTCGTCGTATCCATCGTCGCGCTGTAGGGGCCCATCCCACGCTGCTGCCAGCCGTAGCGGGTATACTGCAGGTAGTCGGCATAGCCGCTCACCAGCGGCTCAGCCCTCCACGTGTTGTCGCCCTCGTGGCCCGGCACTTGGTAGTTGTAGAAAGGGGTGACGCAGATAGCCTTCACCTCTTCCCATTCGCCCGGAAACCACACCCTGTCCTCCGGCAGGCTCTTCTCGCCGTCCCCCTTCGTGGCAATCGCCTTGCTCTTCAGCGGAAAACGGCTCTCCAAGTGATGCTTCGAAAAGTCGCGCTTGTGCACCGTCTGGCGGTAGCTCCGCTGCAACTCCTCGGCGCTCGTCTGCTGGCTCTGGCCCGTCGCACCCGCGCAGGCAAGCACCCACGCCAGCAAAACCAGTCCCTTCTTCATGTATCCCGATTAACTCTTAACTCTTAACTCTTAACTCTTATCTCTTCTTCAGGCTCAGTATCTCGCGCGCCTCGTCGCTGGTCGCTATCGGGCGCCCCAGCAGCTTCGCCATGCGGACCACCTTGTCCACCAGCTCGCCGTTGCTCTTCGCCAGCACGCCGCGCTCCAGGTACAGGTTGTCCTCGAAACCAACGCGCACATTGCCGCCCATCACAATCGCCGGCGCTGCCAGCGTGAAAGCGTTGCGCCCAATGCCCGTCGCCGTCCACGTGCTCCCCGCAGGGATGTTCTTCACCATCCACACCAGGTTGTCCACCGTCGCACTCGCGCAACCCAGCACACCCAGCACAAAGTTGAACTGCATCGGCACCAGCGGCAGCGGTTTCCCGTCGGGTCCGTTCACTCCGAACGCACTCGGCACCTGCCCCTTCTTCGCCATGTGCACTATTGTCTCCAGGTGCCCCATCTCGAAGCATTCGTACTCGGGCTTGATGCCCTTCTCAATCATCCTCTTGCCGAAAGCGCGCATCGTCGGCATCGTGTTGTCGAAGATGTCGTCGCCGAAATTGCATGTGCCGCAGTCCAGCGTCGCCATCTCGGGAATGGGCGTCGTGTTCGTGCTGTCTAAGCGCTCGTCGGGGGTCATGCCCACCGCACCGCCCGTGCTCGGTATCAGGATCACATTCGGGCACTCCTTCAGGATCGCCTCCGTGCACTCCTGGAAGCGCTGGTGGTTCTGCGTCGGCGTGCCGTCGTCCTCGCGCACATGCAGGTGCACAATAGCCGCGCCCGCATCCACGGCGCTCTTCGCCTCCCTCACAATCTCCTCAACCGTATAGGGCACATTCGGGTTCTGCTCTTTCGTAACTTCTGCGCCGCAAATGGCGGCAGTGATAATCAGTTTATCCATTTCTTTATATTTTTTTTTAATTAGTTGTTAATCCAAAATATTTTCAATATCCTTTGTCCCGTGCCGCGCCGCTCGCGGCGCGCTCTCCCGCTCTCCAATCCCCATTCAAACCCCTTGATTGTTAATTGTTAATTTTTAATTTTCAATTTTCAATTTTCAATTTTCAAACCTCATCCCCCTCCAATCCTCCTTGTACCTCCCTCCCGCAATGCCGCTCGCCTCCTGCCACTTGTTCTGCAGCGCGCTCTCCTTGTTCAGCTTCCGCTCCACATCCTCGTAGATGCTCTCGTAGTCCATGCGGAAAAAGTCGTCCCTCATGTCCTTCACCTCCTTCAGCAGGAAGTACGTCAGGAATCCGTGCTCGTAGCGGTCGAAGCTGTACGCCGTCTTGTCGTATTCCGCCGCCAGCAGCACCACAGCGTCGCTGCGCAGCGACGCCTTTCTCCTCTTCTTCTTCTCCTCCTTCTTGCGCTCCGCACGCACCAGCGCCCTCCCGTCGCGACCCTTGCCGTCAAACGACGCGTCGACCACCACCGTCAGGTTCTTCACAGGCACCGTCTTGCTGTTCAACGACGCACACAGCGACTCCAACGACAGGCACTGCTCCGCCAGCCTCCGCGTCTCCTTCTTGCTCAGCACTATGTCGTACACTATCGTGTCCTTCTCTCTCTTCTTCTTCCCACAGCCGAAAAGCCTGCATCCCCCGCCGCCACGCTGCAGCGCGTCGATATCCTCCGTCCTGATGCCGTTCGGCAGCAGGTACGCCACCCCCTCAAGGTCCGTAAAACCGTGACCCGCGTAGTACACGATGAACTCCGCCGTAGGCTCCGCACCCTCGCCGTTCTTCTTCGCCACAGCGTGCGCCAGGTCCTGCAGCCAGTGGATGCCCTCCTGCTCAATCTCACCCTTCGTGGCGTTGCGCAGCAGCTTCACCTGACGCTCCGGCACCCCCAAAGCGCTCACACAGTACTCCCTCACCTTCTCCCCGTCGTTCAGCGCATACGGCACGTCGGGAATCAGCTCGGCATCGTACTTCTCGTTCGCAATCACCAGCACATACGTGTTCACACTCCGGTGCGTCGTCACCGGTATATTGTAGTCCACATAGTCGTCCTGCATGCGCTGCCGCTGCATTCGCTCCACCGTCTCCCCGAACACATCGTTCACCCTCATCTCGATCATCGAGCGGCGGTAGTAGTGCGTGTGCAGCGAATCCTTGTACGACTGCGTCACATAACGCCAGCTGCTCCTCCCTCCTCGCAGTGCCGCCACGTGCTCCTCCAGGTACGCCCTCACTCCCTGCGCACGCAGGTACGCCAGCTGGCAGTTGTTCGTGATGCCCGTCGTGCGGTCCACCGATATCCTCAGCCGCTCCCCGTTGAACACCACAGGGCAGTAGCGGAAATCCCCGTAGCGGCCGTCATACTCTATCTTGTTCGTGAACTCCGTGCCGTCGGCCGTCGACGTAATCGTCACCTCAACCTCTCGGCCACCCTCCAGCACGTCCGACAGCTCCCTCTCCAGAAACGTCCGCGTCAGCCCGCAGATCGCTCGGCACGAATTCGACGAGTCCACATCGTACGCACCAAGACCGTAGTCGTCAGTCCACCCCTCCAGGTGCTTGCAGTTGTAGCTCAGCCTGTACACCAGGTCCAACCGCATCCGCCCGTCATCGTAGAACGTGTCTATCAGGTCTGCCACAACCGTTATATAGCTCTCGTCGTAGAGCTTCTCCTCGTTAGGCAACGCCCTCAGCGTCTCCTCCGCATAGCGCTGCATCGCACGCTCCCTCTCCTTCATCACACCGCTCAGCGAGTCCCGAATCTCATTCTGGTATCGACGGTTCAGCAAGCGCTCACCCTTCTGCGCCTCCGCAGGCACACACATCAGCACAACGGCTACAACGAGTACTATCTTTTTCATTCTGTTTCTTTTTATTACAATTGATATTCACAAAACATTCAAAATGCAAAGATACAAAACTAACCCAATATGACAAAATTTTTTTTTTCTCACTCCCCCCGCCTCCTCCTCGCCCCAACTTCGCCCCAACTTCGCCCCTTCCTATATACTTCTTATATACTTCTCATATAGTTCCTATATACAG
>CALGCG010000078.1 GCA_937884485.1 uncultured Bacteroidales bacterium | reverse complement strand
CCATCAAGGCGCTGACTGACGTTGACTGGCTGACAGAGAAGGCCCACCAGTTCGCTGACCTCCTCGTTGAAGGTGCCATCGCTCCCAGCAAGGACTCACTCCCTCATTTACACGTTAACACATTAACGCATTCGAATGCCAAAGGCATTCCGGTCCTGTTTATCGGGATAAAGGAGGCGGAGGCCGTGAAGCTGTTCGCCAACACCTATCTGGCCCTGCGCGTCAGCTACTTCAACGAGCTGGACACCTACGCCGAGATGAAAGGCTTGGACACCCAGGCCATCATCGACGGCATTGGTCTCGACCCCCGCATCGGCACCCACTACAACAACCCCAGCTTCGGCTACGGCGGCTACTGCCTCCCTAAGGACACCAAGCAGCTCCTGGCCAACTACGAGGACGTGCCGCAGAACATGATGACGGCCATCGTGGAGAGCAACCGCACGAGGAAGGACTTCATTGCCGACCAGGTGCTGAAGATGGCCGGATACTATGCCTACACCGAGAACAACGAATATGCACCTTGTAATGCGTTAATGCGTAAAGGCGTTAATGCGCCAGTGTCGGTTCCGACGATAGGCGTGTACCGCCTCACGATGAAATCCAATAGCGACAACTTCCGCCAGTCCGCCATACAGGGCGTCATGAAGAGGATCAAAGCCAAAGGCGCGCAGGTCATCATCTACGAGCCCACGTTGGACGACGGCAGCACTTTCTTCGGCAGCCTGGTCGTCAACGACCTGGAGGAGTTCAAGAAGAGAAGCCAGGCCATCGTCGCCAACCGCTACGACTCGGTCCTCGATGATGTGAAGTCAAAGGTTTACACAAGAGATATATTTAAAAGAGATTGAGGCTCTTGTGCTGACGCGGTGTTGGTTCTCCTTGCCTGCGGCAGAAATCTGGTAAATCTTATAAATTAATTCCTTCGGGAGTTTGTCCGGGTGCGGGGACATAATTAATCTAGTAGATTTTTATAAGGTATCGGTAGCTTTGCACGATGGATTGTATTTCCGCTGGCGCGGTCTTGTTTTTCCTGCTCGCTGCGCTATTCGCTGCAATTATTTTTATTCAACGGAGCTCATCGCCCCTTCGGGGGTCACGAGATCTTGACTTCGTCAACACTCCTTCATCTCGACATAGTTCAAGTGAACTTGACTCTGTGCTCGACTTCCGGAGCTCCGTAAATCTTGTAGATTTCCGCTTGCTTTGCTCGCGGGAGGGATAACAGAGATGGCATAAAGATAGTTCCAGGGCAGGGGTGCTGCCCTGGAACGTGAGGAAGAGTCAGGCGATGGTGCCGGTGCCGATGTAGGATGTTGGTGAGCATTCGTTGGGGTGCAGCCTGACGCCGATGCTCTCGACAGGGAAATCTTCATCGACGGAAGTCTTGACGAAGCCCCACACATAGACGCTCTTGCCCACCCAGCTGGGAGGCAGCGATACAGAGACCTCGGAATCTGTTCGTTTGGCGGTGCCGATGGCGCACTCGTCGCGGTCGGGGCAATAGACGGCGAGATAGATGGTGTCGTCATCGAAAGCGCCAAACCTGCTGTCGAGAGAGGATGAGACAGGCACCTTGATGGTCTTGGCCTCTGCGAATGAGGCAGTCCCGAAATCCACGTAGGGCGTGCGTCCCTCGGAGAGGATGAGGTTCTCGTAGTCGGGCGTCGCAACACCGGACTCGGCGTCGTACTGCATGAGACGGTTGTTCCTGCGGGTGAAGATATTCGAAGGAGAGGTCATGGGGATGCCTGCCGCTGCAAGACGCAGTCCGATATTGATGACGCCGTTGAGTGGCTTGGCGATGCGCATGACGGCCTTGAAACGGGCGCGAGCCGCCAGTTGTTTGGGAGTGCGAGGGTTGCTGTTGTGGTTGTTGTAAGCCGAGTAGAGCTGTACGCCGTTGACCACGCGTCCGACCACTTTACCGATTTTGCCACTTTGGTCGCCGAGAATGTTTTTACTTGTTTTTGACATAATGTTGAAATTTTAAGGTTTAAGGTTAATGATTTGTTAAAATGTAATACGTGTTGTCGTCCTCGAGGTTGACTGAAACGTTTCGATAATAATATAAGGCCAAATGAGCGGAAGGGCAAAAATCTTCCTCGTTTTTCCTCGGTTTTCCACAAATTTCCGCGAATTTCCACGGATTTCCACAAGAAGGATTCACCTCCAGTTTTTGACCGAAAAATAATATAAGGCCAAAACCGCGGACATGGGAAAAAAGAGTCTCAAATGTCCGCATTTGTCCGCGGTTGTCCGCATTTGTCCGGTGCTTCTCTTGCTCAATGGCCCACACAGAAACTATAGGTCACACAGATGACACAGAAAGCACAGATTTCCGCTTGCTTTGCTCGCGGAGGGCTGGCGCGGTCTAATCGCACACAGAAACTATAGGTCACACAGATAGCACGGATATCACAGATATCACGGAATAATACTCTCGGGTGAAGAATAGTTACTTTAATTGATAGTTTGTTTACTTACCTTCTGCCTACCTCCTGCCTACTTGGTGCCTACCTGTTGCCTACCTGTTGGGGTTTATATGAAAAACAA
>CALGCG010000077.1 GCA_937884485.1 uncultured Bacteroidales bacterium | reverse complement strand
CTGCTTCTGCTTGAGGAGCCACTGCTGCATGAGGGCGATGGAGACGGTGTCCTGAGGCGTCACCTCGCAGAAGGCGCGGATGAGGAGGGCCTGGGTCTCGATGGGGCGCTGGTACCAGAAGTAGGACGAGCGGTTGTCGCGCCAGTAGAGGCCCATTTCGTCGCTCTGGAGGCTCTTCTCCTTGAGGCGTCGGATGAGGTCGCGGGCGGCCTTGCGGTCGCCGTGGCGCTGGAAGATGAGGGCCAGCTGGGCCTGGGTGTAGAGGTTGTCGTAGGTTTTGTAGTTCTTCAGGGCGTTGGAGTAGTAGAAGCGGTAGGCCTCGGTCGACGCCTTGCCGTAGAAGGAGCGGGTGTAGAGGTAGTCGATGTTGTCCGGCTGCCACTTATAGCCTTTCTTGAGGTAGGGCTTGATGTATTTGTCGTAGTGGCGCTGCTGCTCGCGGTCGAGGTAGCGGAGGGCCTGGTCAGTGTTAAGTGTTAAGTGGTCAGTGTTGAGTGTTAAGTGGCCGAGGGTTTGGAGGATCTGCTGGGTGGTCCAGAGGGAGCTTTCGCTTTCGGGCATCCAGCCCCATCCGCCGTCGCTGTTCTGGCGGGCGGAGAGCTGGGCGGCGGTGCGCTCCAGACTCTCGGCCAGGCGTGTGGAGTCGAAGTAGACGGCCATCTGGCGGCGCTGGTCGGCTTCGGCCTCGGCGTCGCGCAGCCAGGGCGTGGCCTCGAGGAGGGTGCGTTTGACGTCCTCGTTCATCTGCAGGGAAACCTCGGTGCCTCCACGCACGGCCTCAGCACGAAGCATCGGGGCAAGGGGTTTTACCAGGGAGGCCGCGAGGGTGTTGACATAGAGGCGGTTGGCGAGATAGATGGAGGAGGGGTTTTCGGCTTCCTGCAGGTAGGGCATGGCCTTGACGGCGAGCCAGACGGGACTGGCCGTCAGCTCGGCGCCGAGGAAGTGGGGCTCAGCGGTGGGGGAATTGAAAATTGAAAATTGAAAATTGACATTCTTTTCGCCTTTGCCGTTGATGTAGAGCGAGCGGCTGACGGTGACGGCTTGGCGGTCGGAGACGACGGGTATCTGGCCGCGCTCGCCGTCGGAATAAGTGTTTTGTGTTGAGTGGTTAGTGTTGAGTGGGTGGGCGGTGGCGGTGATGGTGTAGGTGGCCACGTAGACGTTGCGGGGCACTTCGATGTCGAACGTCACCTGCGCGACATCCTTCACGGTGGTGTGCTCGGTGTGGCGGCAGAGGGTGTCGCCGGTGGCAGCGTCGGTGAGAAGGAAGAGCACCTCGACGGGCCACTCTTCATTCTTCATCCTCAATTCTTCATTCAGCACGACCTTGGCCATGAGCACCGTGCTGTCGCCGTGGCGGAGAAAACGGGGGATGTTGGGCTGCACCATGAGGGGCTTGGAGGTGACGAGGGTGCGGTCGAGGGTGCCGATGCGGAGGTCGTCGGTGAAGGCCAGGCCCTGGAGGCGCCAGCGCGTGAGCAGTTCGGGCACACGGAAGCGGTAGGTGGCGGTGCCGGTGGAGTCGGTGCGGAGGTCGGCCACAAAGAAGGCCAGGGTGTTGAGGTTGGTGCGTAGCTGCACCTCGGGCTGTCCGCCGGCGTCGAACGCCTCCTCTTCCACTGCATCCTCTTCCTCTGCAGTGGCCAGCACTGCCTTGGAGGCTGTGCGTGCTCGCACGCTGCCTTGCAGGGAGTTCTTAACGTTGGCGTCGCGGGCAGCAGCGGGGGCGGCCTCGTCGGCGACCTCAAGACAAGTGGCGACTTCCAACATGGGAGCGTTCTTGTACATGCGGCGTTGCGGATAGAAAAGGCCGTAACTTCCCAAAAGGCCGTCGAAGAGGGTATATTCGTAGGTGTGGAAGGGGGTGGATTTCAGGCCAGGCAGATGCTCGTAGTAGCCGCTAAAATAAATGGTATTGCCAACCCAGAAGAAGGGGCGTCCGTAGGTGCCGCGCCAGGGGCGCAGGTTCCAGTTGCCGGCGGTGCCGTAGGTGCTGAGGGCGTCGTCGTACATGGTCATAAGGATTGTGGAGAGCGGGCTGGCGCCGTTCTGCGATGTTGCGTTTTTCACTTTGATGGTCCATTCCTCCTCCTGGCCGGGCTGGAGTTTGTCGCGGAAGGTGGTGATGTCGACTTGGAGCTTCTTGTGCTCGAAGGGGACGTCGATGTGCTGGCGCCATTCCTCCTGCACGCCCTCGCGCACGACCATCAGATGGAGGTTGAAACCGCCGAGCATGGAGGTGTCCACGGGGATGGAGAGGCTCTTGATGCGGCGACCTGCCGGGAGCCAGCGGACGTCGCGCAGCTCGCCGTTGGGGCCGCTGAGGGTGTAGTAGAAGCGCGCGCCCTCGTAGGCCGAGCCGTAGCGCAGGGTGAGGCGGCCGCCAGGGAGGACGCTGAGGGTGTCGACGTCGGCCCAGAGGAGTTCGCTGCCCACGGTCCGGCGTTCGTCGGGCCGGGTGAGCAGGAGGGTATAAAGCGTGTCGGCGACCGAGCCGTCGCTGGCCACAATGCGGTAGACGCCGGAGGGGAGTTTCCTGTCGTCGAGGCGGACGGTGGTGCGCTCCGAGGAGCCGTCGGTACGGGCGATGACGACGTGCTGGAAATCGAGTTTGGCATCGCGGTAGCCGGCCTCCCCGGCCGAATAGGCAAAGGCGGGGAAGAGGCGGCGGAACTCGTCGCGGCTGAGGGCCATGCGGGCCTCGGGACTGTTCTTGACCATGGGGTGCTCCAGCCGCAGGGTGTCGTTCGGCAGGAGGCGCATCACGTTGACGCTCACCTTGCCCTTCAGCGGACGGCCGGAGAGGTCGGTGTAGGAGAACGATACCTCGCTGAGGGAACGGACGTTGGGCTGCATACCGTCGAGCTGCAGGCGAACGTTCTCGCGGCCGATGGTGAGGAATGTGTTGGCGTCGTGGGTTTCGCCGTTGAGGTCGGTCACCTCAACAAAGATGCCAAACTGGAAGGTGGAGCAGCGCGAGAGGTCGATGCTGCTGTCGGGCTGGGGAGTGAAGGTGATGAGGAAGGTGCCGTCGGCGGAGGCGGTGGTGCTGTCGTTGGCCACCTCGATGGGTGCGAACCAGTTCCAACGCCAATAGCCTTGGCGGTCAACATGGTATTTCACCTTGGCGCCGGAGAGGGAGGCACCGCTGTAGGCCGTGGCGCGGCCGCGGATGGTGACAGGACGGCCGAAGGCGGGAGCCTCGTCGGCGGCGGCCAACGCCGGGTCGTCCAAACTGACCATGAACTTCGGCTGCTTGTATTCCTCCACGCGGAGAGACAGCATACGGCTGATGCCAGCGGTTTGAACCCAGACAGCCCAACGGCCGGCCAGACCGTCGGCAGGCAGGACGAAGGTGGTGGAGGCCACGCCGTGGGCGTCGGCGACAAGCTGCACCTTGGCACGTTCCTTGCCGTTGGGGTCTCTGAAACGAAACTCCGCCTCGCGGCCGGCAAGGGTGCGTCCGTCGAGAGCGTCGCTTTCGTAGAGGATGGCGGCGATGTGCACCGTGTCGCCGGGACGGTAGACGGGCCTGTCGGCAACGAGCTGCACATTGGCTGAAAGGGGCGCCTGTTTTGCTTCTCCACTTCCACTAAAGGTTTTACGCTTGAAGGTGTGGCCTCCACGGCGGATTCGCAGGGTGATATTAGAGGAAAGCTTCTTTTTTTTACTGAAACGGAAGCATCCGTCGGCATCGGTGACTGCGGTGTCGCGAATGTCACGATAGCCTATGCCCACCACCTGCTGGCCGGAGACGGGTTCGCCGCTGACGGCATCGACCATCTGGAGGATATCGCCGTTGACGTTCAGCATGAAGTCGCAACAGTCGAACGACATGCGGGCACAGTCTTCGTCCTCTTTGCCGTCGGTCGAGGCCACGAGGATGTAGTTGCCCATCGTCAGCGGTGGCAGGTCGAAGAGGGCGCTCTGCTGGTGGTATGTGCCGTCGTCGACCACATCGACGGTCCACCGCTTCACCGGCTTGGGGGGATTGTTGATGAAGCCACGGAAAGAGCTGCCGTCGTAAGGGTAGAGCGAGAAGTGGATGCGACTGAGGTTGAAGTAGTTCACCTTGCAGAGCGACGGGCGTCCGGGATAGACCACAACGTCGTTGGTGCCCGCGAAGGACAGCCGCCGGGCAAGGATGCCGTTACGGATGTCGGCACAGGCGGCGGCGTCCTCGCTCTTGGGGAAGAGGGCGATGGCCGTGTCGCAGTAGCGCAACGACTCGATGTGGCGGTCATGATCGGCCAGCCAGGATGCCATCCGGCGATAGAAGTCCGTCACCATGGGGCATTTGCTGCCGCGATATTTGTTGATGTAGCGCTGCAGCGTGCCCTCGCCGCCCCAGCCGTTGGGGTTGGCCGATTCGAGGGCGTCCAGGAGGTCCACGTCGAGTCTGATGCGGATGGCGTCGTCGTCGCCCTGGTGGAAATCAATGAGCTTCTGCAGCAAAGCAAGTTGTTTCTCCTGGTCGCCGGTATTGCGTATCACAGCCCATGCCACCACGTCGAACGCCGTGGGCGTAAGGTTGACACCCTTGCGCTCCCCCTTCACGCAGAAGGGTTCCAAGCGCGAGGCAGGGGTCTGCTTGAGCAACGCCTCGTCCATCAGCGCCGAATCCGCCACGCCGAGAAAAGCATAGCACACCGCACGCTCCAATGCCTCCAGGCGGGGCAGGATGGAGCGGTAGCGCGCTTTGGCGCTGTCGAGGGCATCATCCTGGTACATGCCGGCGGCCTCGCTCATATAGTAGGCCGACGCCAAAAGGTCGGTACTGTTCTTGGTGGTCTTGAACACCTTCTCGGCCTGGGCGTAGGCCGTCTTATAGGAGCCGTCGCCAATCAGTTTCCCGATGTTCTTCCAGTTGGTCTGCGCGCCGACGGGCAGGGCCGCCAGCAGCGCAAGGGCTATGACAAGTCGTTTCATTATTTCAAATGTTTATTCTTTTGCCGGCGGGACGCCAGCGCTCCATATTAAAAAGGCGGGACGCCGGCGTACCAAATAAAAAAAAGAGACGCGTCAAGACGCGCCTCTTCGTTTGCTTCATTACTTTATTTATCACCCTTGCCGGTGATAATCAATTCGGCCTTCACGCTGGAGAACCCTCCGCCCTTCTCGTTGAGGGCGGCTGCGGCGGCGCGCTTGATCTCGTTCTTGGTCATGCCGGCCGTGGTGATGCGCTTGGCGTCGACGCCATTCTTCACAAACCAGGCCTTGATGCTCTTGGCGCGCTCCAGCGAGAGCAGCATGTCGGCTTCGGCGTTGACGCCGTAGCTCTGCACATAGCCCTTGACGAGGAAGTTCACCTCCGGGTGGTTGCGGAACATCATGACGTAGTCGGTCAGTACCGAGTCGTAGTTGCCTATCAGTGTAGCCTCGCCGCTCTCAAAGTCGAGATTCTTGATTTGGAAGGTTGATCCTCGCTCGGTGCGCTCCATGTTGAAGAGCATAATAGTGTCGTGCATCATGAGGTCGCGCGAGTTGAATTCGCGGTAGATGGAGAAATATCCATCGCGCTTGGCATAGAGAAGATAGCTGAATCCGGGGACAAATTTGACCTTGCCGCCCTTGTAGTGCTCGTCTTTCACTATGGGGCGTTCGCCCTCCTTGCCGCCACGCTCGAGAATCATGAGGTCCACATCGACATATCTGCGACCCTTCTTGTCGTAGAAGAGCACCAGAGGCTCGTAGGCGTTGACATGCACCGACACCTCGATGGTGTGGCCCTGGCCGTTGAGGGTGCGGTTGTCGAGCACAATGTAGTATTCTTCACCCATGTGCACGGGAATCGATTTGACGAAACGGCCCGTCTGCTGCTTGGTGAGCATCTTGTCCTTGGCGTCGGCAAACATTCCGATGTGGGGCTTCAGGCCCGACATGGTGGTGAATTCCGGCTGGGGTTCAGGCTGTTTCTTGGCGCCGTCCTTTCCCTTGCCCTTCTTCATGACGGCGTTGAACATGGCGGCGCTGTCGATACCGGCCAGATTGACGGCCACGGGGGTCACCTTGTTCAGCATCACCTGGTTGGAGAAGTAGGTGCCAGTGTTCTTATAGATAAGGAAGTCGTAGTCGTCCCACTCCGACTCCTGTACGATTGCGACCTCGAGCTCGCCGTTATAGGGCACGGTGAACTTGTACCACACGGTGTTGTGCTCGCGATCGAAGAGGTTCGGATGAGCCTTGTCGGCCACCACTTCTTGTATGCGTCCAGCACCATCAGGAGCCGACGTGGGACCGAAGGCCTTGTCCATCTGCAACGGAATGGCGAAGAGGCAGTCGTTGCTGTTAGCCGGCAGCGTAATGGTGGTGGGCTCCGCGGGAGTGTCGGCTTTCTTTTTCTTCTTGGTGGTGGCGGTGGTTTTAGCTTTTGACTTGGATGATTTCTTCTTCCTGTTCTGCGCCTGAGCATCGACACTGCCCAGAATCAACGAACAAGCCAAGAGGCCAATTGCTATTTGCTTCAAAGTTTTCATCATACTTTGCTGTTTTTCTCAGGCGCAAAATTACATAAAAAACATGGTTCTGCAACAAAAAAAATTCATAAAAAACACAACACACTGATAGACAATACCAAACCTCAAAAGCTAAAACTAAAAGTATAAGCATAAACCATCAATAATGAACATTTTTGCCGCCGTGTCGAAAAGTTTTTGTACTTTTGCAGTACAGAATATATGAACAAATAAAAGATAAAGCCTTATGAAACGAATTGCAATTATTGTAGTTATGGTCCTGATGAGCCTGGGAGCTTCGGCTCGGTCCATCCACTACTTCACCTACAGCCAGGCTTCACGCACGGTCAATTATCTGAATACGCAGCGCGAAATTATGATTTACTGCGGATATGACTATGAGATCGAGACCTACGTCCTCCTTAACGAAGTATGGATGGAACGTGTGAACTCCGCCTACTATGAACTCTGGGTCTATGGCTACGATGCCTATACCGGCGACGAAATCTATATGCCCTTGGACCTGCAATGTGTATGGCTCTACAGTGCAGGACGCATGTACAATGCTGCTCAATACCTGCGCTTTAGGGTCGATGTACGCACGCCCTCTCTGGTCTGGCACATACCTCCCTACAACCCTTACACCCGCGTAACACACCGCATTGGCTATACGCGTACCTACCATTACGATATCCACAGGCACGGCTGGATGCCCCCGGCATACACCTACGGCCCCGGTGTACCTCCCCCTCCCCTTCCCTACTACTATATGCGCCGTCCCTCCACCCCGGCTCCCATGCCCACGGCAAGATGGACTCCCGGAGCCTCGCGTCCCACCGTCCCCATGCCCACTATCGGGTCCTCTACAGCCACAAACCCCTCTGCGCAACAAGACTCCCCCCACCACGAGTGCCACCCCCGCACACAACAGTCAGCCCTCCACTCCCAGAGCCTCTACTTCACGATCCCGCACCACCTCGACTTCATCTGACGCTCGCAGCAGAACCTCTTCCACCTCCACCACTCCCACTCGCTCATCTGCCACTTCCTCTACTGCCACACGCTCATCTGCCTCCACCTCCACCACTCCCACTCGATCTTCCTCAACCTCCTCCGCCACCCCCACACGCTCCTCCTCTGCCACAACAACCAATTCATCCTCGCGTAGCAGAGCCGCTGCCACGACCAGTCCTGCCTCATCCTCACGCTCCCGCAGTGCTTCCTCCGCAGCCACATCCTCTTCCAATAATGACAAATCCACTTCCACTACACGCAGCAGCTCATCCACGCGCAACTCCTCCTCACGCTCCCGCACCCGTTAAAAAAAACTTAAATCGACCCCTATAATCTAAGCCCTAAACATGAAAGCTTCTGAACTAACCCTCGCCCCCGACGGCAGCCTATACCACATTCGACTCACTCGCAGCACCTTGGCCGACAAGGTGCTGCTCGTTGGTGACCCCGCACGAGTCAACATGTTTAAAGAAATCTTCGACTCAGTAGAATTTGAATCCGAAAACCGCGAAATACACGTCATAACTGGCACCTACCATGGCTCGCACCTCACGGCGCTGAGTACCGGCATGGGGTGTGACAATATCGACATTGTACTGACAGAACTTGACGCAGCCCTTCATGTCGAACAAGGACAATGGTACGATCAGACGGATCGCCACCTCGAGTTGGTCCGAATTGGCACCAGCGGTTCCATACAACCAGACATTGACTGCGGCTCGGTTGTAGCATCTGCCTATGCTATCGGTTTGGATGGTCTAATGAATTATTATCGCGAATGGGACTTCCCCCTCTCGGCCATGAATCAGGCTTTCATGGTACACATGGGACTCAATCATCGTTTAGCCTCACCTTATTGTGTCCGTGGCAGCGAGAAACTACTACTGCAGCTGGCACCAGATTTCTCACAAGGCATCACCGTCACAGCTCCTGGATTCTATGGTCCACAAGGACGTACGATAAGGCTCCATCCTGCCATCGACAACCTAAACGAAAAACTTGCATCCTTCAACTGGCACAATGTCAAGGTTACCAACCTAGAAATGGAGACATCGGCCATATATGGTTTTTCGCACATGCTTGGCCACGAAGCCCTCACGGTATGCCTCATCATTGCCAATAGGCCAAACGGCACCTTCCTCAACGACTACCATCCCCAAATGCGCCAACTCCTCGGCACCGTAGTGGAACGCCTGGCTTGAACTTCCAGAAATAAAACGCCGATGCCACAGCCTCGATTACTTGAGGTTTGGACGTCGGCGTTTTATTTCGTCATAAGCTTGATTGATTTCTTTCATCTGGTCGGCGGCGTTACGCTGCATCTCCTCACTCATATCGGCCACACGGTCGGGATGATATTTCATCGCCATCTTACGATAAGCTTTGCGTACATCATCGTCAGAGGCGTTAGATGTGATACCAAGGACACGGTAGGGATCCTTGCTATAGCTTGAACGGCTATTGCCATGGGAGCTTCCTGAATAATCCGAATAGCCAGAACCGCCAACTCCGACATGGCGCTCGTGAATGGAAGAATAGTCACTTTGGGAGATGCCAAGATACTGGCAGATAAGACGCAACATGTTGATTTCACTCTGTTGGAATGCACCATCGGCGCCACCAATACCAAAGAGAAAATCAACCATGTGGTAACGGGTGTTGTAGTCAGTGTTGACCTTGATCTGCGCAGAAACCTGGTCTATGGGTATTTCCTGCTGCACAAGATGCTGGAGCACCTTAAGCATTTGTTTGCCCCGTTCCTCGCCGTAGTTTTGCAAAAGGAATCGCTTTACATAGTCAAGTTCACTTTTTTTAACTTGTCCATCGACCTTCATAACGGCTGCGATAAGCACCATGAGGGCTACATTTACGTCAGCCTGTGTTCCATTGTTGCGATAGGGACCGCGATGGTAGCTCTGACGGTCTTCTTCCCCTCCACCAATTTGTCGATCGGGGGATATAACCTTACCCAATAAGTATCCCAAAAGTGCACCTATAGGGCCTCCCAAAGACCATCCCAGGCCTGCAAAAAGCCACTTGATTATATTACTCATTTTTCAGTATTTTATATACAACAGACTGGATATTGGTTCTAACATTCATCTGGGCAAGAAGATTTGTTTTTGCCGATGGATGAACACGGTTGGAGAGAAATACATAGACCAGATCGTCAACAGGGTCAACCCACACCATTGTACCTGTGAAGCCGGTGTGTCCATAAGAGCTCTGCGACGCAAACTGCGAGGTCTGTGCATTACCAGAGGGCTTAAAGAGCTGTTTGTCAAATCCCAGCGCACGACGGTTGCCACTGAATGCAAAATGGCGCTGAGTGAAGAGGTTGATTGTAGCAGAATCCAAATAGCGCACTCCGCGGTATACGCCGCCATCGAGAAGCATTTGCATGATTTGCGCTACATCCTCAGCAGTGGAGAACAGTCCCGCATGTCCACTGACACCGCCCATGGCATAGGCATTGGGGTCATGAACCTGCCCACAGATGAGTCCCCTCAGAGTATCATCCTCGGTGGGTGCTATGCGGGTAACATCGATGCCGTTGCGTGTGGGATTAAAGAAGGTGTTCTCCAAACCCATAGGACGATAAAAGTTTTCGGTGACAAATTGGTCAAGTGGCATACCGCTAATGCGACGCACCACATCGGAAAGCAGCATAAAACCCAAGTCACTGTAGACCATCCCCTCGTTTGCATTGAGCGGTGATTGCGCTACTCGGGCAAGTATGGAATCGTAGCCTGTGGTCTGCTGCCAGTAGGCATCGAAAGGCTTGAACATTGCACAATGACTCATTGCCTGTTTTATGGTGATGGATGATTTTTCGCTGTTTTTCAGGTATGGTAGATATTTGCTAAGTTTGTCATCAATCTTCAGCTTGCCCATGTCATAAAGCTTCATGATAGCCAACGTGGTAGCGGCAACCTTAGTGACCGAGGCCAAGTCATAGATTGTCTGCGGTGTTACACTGTCCGACTGTGGGTCGTATGTGATATGCCCATAGGCCCGGTTGATCAAGGTTCGACCATGGTGCATCACAACAACCTGGCATCCAGGGGTCGCGTGGGCATTAATAGCATTGTGTACCAGCGTGTCAATCGTGCGATTCAAAGCCAGATTGAGGTCTGCCACAATATCCCTCGACGCTGCTTTCCGGTCATCGCCAGGGACGACTATCTCCGAGCCTCCATTTTTGACGATATAACGATATTTGGCATGAAGCACACGCCGGCAATGCAAATCAATCAGATGGCGCAACGAGTCATCTTCCATAGCAGTTTTCTCAATATAATCCAACGCTTCCTGCACATTGGGCGGCAGAAGGAGTATATCGTTGCCCGCCTCAATGGCCAGCAACTCTCCCTGTCCATGGCTGTAGGTGTTGGTGATACCCTTCATATCAAGTCCGTCAGTGATGACCAAACCCTCAAAACCCAGCTTGTCCTTAAGCAGGTCTGTAACAATGGGACGGCTCAACGACGAGGGACGCTGCGAGTCAAATGCGTCAACCCTCAGGTGGGCTATCATCACTCCCTCTACCCCCGCCTCTATCATTCGTTTGAAGGGATAAAGTTCAACACTGTCAAGCTTCTCTGCACTGTGTTTAATTACCGGCAGGTCGAAATGGCTGTCCACATCCGTGTCGCCATGCCCCGGGAAATGTTTTGCCACCGCCATCACACCTTGACTTTGCATGCCTTGGGCGTACATGATACCCTGACGGGCCACACGCTCACGGTCAGTACCAAATGACCGCGTTCCTATGACAGGATTACGCGGATTGGAGTTGATGTCAACAACTGGGGCGAAATTTATATGCACTCCCAACATACGGCATTGACGACCAATTTCTTCTCCCATGCGATAGACGATGCTGTCATCAGCCTCCGACAACATTCCAAATCGCACATTGCGCGGAAAAGAGTACATATCGGTAAGACGCATGCCCAGTCCCCATTCGGCATCCAGGCACACCAGCAGCGGCACACGCGCTGTGGCTTGCAGGTCTCGCGTGAGCTCTGCCTGACGTGTCGCAGTGCCGGCAAAAAAACATACTCCGCCCACATCAAGGCCATTCATCTTTTGAATGAATTCCGACGCCTGTTTGTTATCCATATTCAGTGGAACTCTCACCACCATCAACTGGGCTATTCGCTGGCGCAAGCTCAACTTCTCATATACCGAATCGACCCAGTTCACCTCCGGGTCGTAGTATCGAAATCCCTGCTGTTCGAAGCTCGGCAGCCGCTGCGCCGTGTGTATCTGCTGCGCAGCTATAGTCTGCGCCACCGCCAATAAGGCTGTCGTCACAAAAAACTTCAGTCTGTTCATCGTCTTAATAAATTGTCTATATAGGCCACTTGACGCTGTCGTGGATTGCCTTCATAGTTTAATATCACATAGTCTGCACGGCTCATCATCTCCTCGGCGGCAAGCTGGTTCCCGATTCGGGACAGCAGCGCCTCCCTACCCACACCATCACGTTTCTCCAGGCGCTCCAGACGGTCCTCCAGCGACAGGTACACACATATCACCTCGTCCATTAGCCTGTCAAATCCATAGTCATACAATATGGCACTCTCAAACAACACATAAGTGGCATCGGCATGCTCCCTGCAAAAAACGTCAAAGGCATCCAGCACGCGGGGATGCACCATCGCATTCAGCCCCTTCAGCAACCGGGGCTCAGCAAACACTCGCGACGCTATCTCTCTCTTGTCGACGCTGCCGTCTGCGCGAAACACGCCGTCGCCCAGCAGCTGCCTCACCTCACTTAAAAAACCTGCATCCTTGTACAATTCCGCACCTGCTTTGTCGGCAACAAAGGCAGGAACTCCCAGCCTCGCAAATTCCTCCACCACGGTACTCTTCCCGCATCCCATGCCTCCCGTTATGCCTACCTTCTTCATTTTAGCCTATTTGATAATGACGTATGCTATCTCTTCTGGAGACACACTGCGTATACGGACATTTTGGGGGAAACGACTCACTCTGAGCTTCAGTTTCTGCTCCCCCGACAGAATGTCTGCATAACTGGCCACCACTTCAAACCGATCCTCCGTTACCGAGGACATGTCTTCCTGCGACACCCACACATCTAACTCCACTCTCTCTGGATAAAGGCGCAAACCGTTTACCGAAGTAGAATCACCCCCTTCCACAACCACAGGCACCGTAAAACGTCGCTCGACGAACCGCCTCACGGGTATCGTTATCGTCAGCTTGTCGGCCGAAGCGAAAATATCACCCCTCTTTTTCCATTTCTCATCCAAGCGCAACACATAAGTGCCACTCTCTTGCACCTCATTCAGTTCCGTTTCCACGACACCTATTCCCTCTATCGAGTCAAGCACTCCTCGCGGCCCATAGAGGGTTATCTCGCTTGGCGTCACTGTGGGCTGTCCATACAATCCGTATCCGTCGGAAAAGTTGACACGCAGCGCCCTTAAGTCAGGCACATAGCGCCTACTCGAACGCTCTACCAGCACCAGCTGCAGCGAATCCTTTCCGCTGCCCTCAAACTGCATGCCATGCGGCGTCAACTGCTCTCCTATCAATGTCGACAGGTCTGCTACGGCCGTCGTTCTGTACAGTTCCGTCTTCCCTCCCTCTTGGCGGGAATAGCGGTGCACTGCCTCGTGGTGTATATCCAGCGTCACCCTCGTCGGCTCTCCGCGCAGACTCAGGAACATTGCATTGAATCCCGTCGAACGCACCTGCACGGTAAGCACAGTGTCCGTTCGCACCACGGCATAACGCTTCGCGTCAAAACCCGTATACGTCACCCTCAACGGCAACGTATATTCCCGGCTTTCCGACATCGCCACCGCCACCCACACCAGAAACGTAATCCCCAGGATAACAATGAATGTCCTGACCTGTCCTCCGCGCATTCACCAACGTTTTTTTCTGTCTTGTGCTTAATTCTCAGGGGCAGGCTGCACCATGCTCTTCTCCACCGTCATCACCACTCCGTTGGCAACCTCCACATCAACCGTGCGGCTGTCCACATTGTGCACCTTGCCGTAGATGCCGCCCGAGAACAACACGCGGTCTCCTTTCTGCAATCCCTCGCGGAACTTGCGCTCCTCCTTCTCTTTCTTGCGCTGCGGACGCAACATCAGCACCCACATCACAACGAGGATGATAATGATGAAAATCATCGAACCGCCCATTCCGCCACCTTGCGGCTGAGCCTGCATCATAATAAACTGTGTCAAATTCATATTGTTCTTTTTTTAATTTTTTAACTCATAACTCTTAACTCATAACTCTCAATATCCCACCTGGGCGACAATTCTCAGTTTGCTCCGCGCAGGCTGCGCGTTGCTCACCACTGTCACCTCCTGAACCTGCTGCCCGCTCTTGCCCGTACTGTTGAACGACACCGTCACGTATCCATCTCCTCCGGGGACTATGCGCTCCTTCGGGAAGCTGGCTACCGTACAGCCACACGTGGCACTGCAGCCGCTGATTATCAAATCCGCATTACCTGTGTTGCGGAAATGGAAGCTATAGCTTATGTTCTCTCCCGCCGACAATCGTCCGAAATCATGCATATCCTCGTCAAACGTGATCACAGGCACCTTCGTGGCACTGTCGTAACCCATAGCGCTCTTCGGATTGTTTATCAAATCCACATCCACAGCGTCCTTTTCCGTTCCGCTGCCGCAGGAGGCAACCATCAGTGCCCCCATCAGCATTAAACTATAAAATATCTTTTTCATAACTCTTAACTCTTAACTCATAACTCTTAACTCTCCATCAGCCCTCGGCCGCTCTTCTTGATGCGGCCCTTCGAGCGCAACTCCGCCACCAACTTGTCCAGGATTCCGTTGATGAACAGTTTGCTGCGCTCCGAACTGAACTCCTTCGAAAGCTCGATGTACTCGTCCACAGTCACCTTTTCAGGAATCGACGGGCATCCCGTGAACTCCGCCACAGCCATATTGATCAGCAGAACGTCCATCTTCGACACCCGCTCAAACTCCCATCCCTGAAGGTGTCCCTTAATCAGCTCCTCCGACTCCTCGCGGCAGGCTATGGTGTCTCTCAGCAGCTGTCGCGCAAAGTCCATGTCCGCCTCGTCTTTCTCAATCCGCTTGTCGTACATCACAGGCCATATCATCGCCTCATCCATTTCTTCTTCCGTCAGGGTCTTCAGCATCATGAAGTTGTACTGCGCTATCTGCTCATAGTCGTCCTCCCACAGCAGGCTTCTCTCTCCCACCACGGCCGTCAGCGCCTCCCGGTTCATCAGGTAGCGGAACAGCATTATCGCAAACGCCTTGTCCTTCTCGAAACTCTGTTCCTCGGCGTAGGCATACTTCGCATATTCGGGCAGCTTGCGGAAGTCCAGAAAAGCCTCCCTCACCAGGTCGCTGTGCGTGTCCCAGCAGCCGCACCACGCCTCGCGGTGCTTCTTCAGCTCAAAGTTGTCCGCCATCCGGCGGATAAACTCGTTCTCCACTACCCTCATGCTGGGATTGCGGTCTTCCTCCGTCGGGCGGAATTTCTTCTTGCCCTCTTCCAGCACCTTCTCGCCCTCCTCCACAAAACGCGGCAACAAGGCCACCTGCAACACTCCAAGCTCATTCAGCTTGCCAACGTTGTACTCAAAACTCCGCGCCACCGTGATGGCGTCCATCTCGTCGCAGCGTCCGGCATACACCGTCTGCAACACCTTGCTCCTCAAAAAATGTCTGCTCAGCATACTATATTGATAATCTTCTTAGGAACGAAAATAACCTTCTTGGGCTCGCCCGTCAGCCATTTGGCACTCTCCGGCGCCGCCTTCACGGCCTCCAGGGCCTCGGCCTGCGTGGCTCCGGCCGGCAGCTCCAGCATGAAACGCATCTTGCCGTTGAACTGCACGGGATACTTCACCGTGTCCTCCACCAGCATCTTCTCGTCGTACACTGGCCACTCGGCATTGCACACCGACCCTTCGTGGCCCAGCAGGTGCCACAGTTCTTCGGCAATATGGGGTGCGAAGGGCGCCATCAGCACCGCCAGGGGTTCCAGCACCTCGCGGCCGACGCAGCCACCAAGGGCCGTCAGGTCGTTGCAGCATATCATGAAGGTCGACACCGACGTGTTGAACGAGAAACGCTCTATGTCGTCCGTAATCTTCTTGATTGTCTGGTGCAGTATCTTGAGTCCCTGCGCCTGGTTGCTTGCACCGCCCTGGTTATTCAGGCAGTTGTCATACAGTTTCCAGAACTTCTTCAGGAACCTGTGCACGCCCTCGATGCCGTTGGTGTCCCACGGCTTGGCCTGTTCCACGGGGCCGAGGAACATCTCGTACAGCCTCAGCGTGTCGGCGCCGTAGCGCGCCACCAGGTCGTCGGGGTTCTGCACGTTGAACATGCTCTTGCTCATCTTCTCCACTTCCCAGCCGCAGACATACTTGCCGTCCTCCAGCTCGAAGCGCGCTTCCGCAAACTCAGGGCGCCAGGCCTTGAATCGCTCCACGTCAAGCACGTCGTTGTCCACAATGTTGATGTCCACATGTATCGGCGTAACGTCGTCCATGTTCTTTATCAAGCCTTTGGAGATATAGAGGTTGTTGTCCTGCTTGCTGCGATAGACAAAATTGCTGCGACCCTGGATCATGCCCTGGTTGATGAGCTTCTGGAACGGCTCTTCCTTCTTGGCCAGTCCAAGGTCGAAGAGGAACTTGTTCCAGAAACGGGCGTATATCAGGTGACCCGTACCGTGCTCGGCACCGCCCACATACAGATCCACATTCTGCCAATAGCCCACGGCGTCCGCCGAGAAGTACTCCTTGTCATTCGACGGATCCATGTAGCGCAGGTAGTATCCACTGCTGCCCGCAAAGCCCGGCATCGTGCTCAGCTCCAGCGGGAAGACCGTGCGGTTGTCGACCAACGCCTTGTCCACCACCTGGCGTTTCGCCTCGTCCCAGGCCCACACCTTGGCGTGGCCCAGCGGCGGCTCGCCCGTGGCCGTAGGCTTGAACTCGCTCACCTCCGGCAACTCTAACGGCAGGCACTCCTCCGGTATCGTGTACGGAACGTTGTCCTTGTAGTATATCGGGAACGGCTCACCCCAGTAGCGCTGGCGGCTGAAGATGGCGTCGCGCAGGCGGTAGTTCACCGTGCGGTGGCCGATACCCATTTGTTCAATCTTATCGATGACGGCCTTCATGGCCTCTTTCACCTTCATGCCGCTGACGAAACCGCTGTTGACGGAGTAGCCGGTCTTGGCGTCCATGCTCTCGCTCCACGTCGAGGGGTCGCTGGTGACATCCTTCTCCAACGAGACCACCTGGCGTATCGGCAGATTGAAGTGGCGTGCAAAGGCGAAGTCGCGGCTGTCGTGCGCCGGCACAGCCATGATGGCGCCGGTGCCGTAGCCTGCCAACACATAGTCACTCACGTAGATCGGAATCTTCTCTTCCGTCAACGGATTGACGGCGTAGGCGCCGGTGAACACACCGCTCACCTTCTTCACCTCCGCCTGGCGCTCGCGCTCCGAGCGGTTCTTGGCCCACGTCACGTAGGTCTCCACCTCGGCCTTCTGCTCCGGGGTGGTAATCTTTTCTATCAGCTCATGCTCGGGGCACAGCACCATGAACGTCACACCGAAGATGGTGTCGGGCCTCGTGGTGAAAATCTCGAACGAATGCTCCTTGTTGCCTTCCAGCGGGAACCACACGGCGGCGCCTTCCGAGCGGCCGATCCAGTTGCGCTGGATTTCCTTCAGCGAGTCGGTCCAGTCCACCTGCTCCAGGCCATCCACCAAACGCTGTGCATAGGCCGTGATGCGGAGGCTCCACTGGCGCATGAGCTTGCGCTCCACAGGGTAGCCGCCACGGACGCTGAGGCCGCCGACCACCTCGTCGTTGGCCAGCACGGTGCCCAGCTCGGCGCACCAGTTGACAGGTATGTCGGCCAGGTAGGCAAGGCGATAGTTCATCATCACCTGGCTGCGCTTGACGGCGTCCCAGCCATTCCAATCGGCAGCCGTAAAGTGCATCTCCTCCGTGCAGGCGGCGTTCAAGCCCTCGCTGCCGCGCTCGGCAAAGCGTTCCTCAAGCTTCGCTATCGGCATCGCCTTGCGGGCGTCGTTGTCGTAGTAGTGCTTGAACAGCTGGATGAATGTCCACTGCGTCCACTTGTAGTACTTCGGGTCGCAGGTCCTCACCTCGCGGTCCCAGTCGAAGGAAAAGCCTATCTTGTCCAGCTGCTCGCGGTAGCGGGCGATGTTCTTCTCCGTGGTCACGGCCGGATGCTGGCCGGTCTGGATAGCATACTGCTCGGCAGGCAGTCCGTAGGCGTCGTAGCCCATCGGATGCAGCACGTTGTAACCGCGCAAACGCTTGTAGCGGGCGTAGATGTCGCTCGCAATATACCCCAGCGGGTGACCCACATGAAGGCCCGCTCCCGACGGGTAGGGAAACATGTCCAAAACGTAAAAATGCGGACGCCCCTCGGCGCCGCCGCCGTTCTCCACGTGGTACACTTCATTCTCCCTCCACCACTTTTGCCACCGTGGCTCCAGTTCACTGAAATTATACTCCATTCTTTATCAATCTTTTACCTGCGGAACTCCACTCGTCCGCAAAATGCAAATATAAGAAAAAATCGTCAATACCGCAAAAAATATTTCCCCCTCACCTCTCATCCCTCACCCCTCTCACTCCCACCCCACCCTTCCGCCCTCCCTACCCCCAACTCGCCCCGAATTCGCCCCTTATTCGGCCCTTCTTATATAGTTCTTATATCGTTCTCATATACTTCTTATATAGTTCTTATATACCGCATATAAGAACTATATAAGAACTATATAGGAAGTATATAGGAAGGGCCGAATCCGGGGCGAATTGGGGCCCTATACGGGGCCTCGCCGGGGCGGCGTCGGGCGGCGGCACGAAACAAAAAAAACAGGGGAGCCTCGCTGTCGAGGGCTCCCCTGTCGTGGTTCTGCTGTCAGCCGACACGGCTTTCAGCTATTTCTTCTTCTCTCTGTGGCGACGTTTGTTGGCTGTTTTCAGCTCCTTGCGCTGCTCCGGTGTCAGCACTTCGTCTATGCGCACTTTGGTGGCGTACATCTGGCGCGAGATTTCGGCCTGCAGCCTGGCCTCGCGGTCGAAGAGGGGGTACAGCGTCCGGCTCTGGTCGCCATCCATGTCCATGTAGCGGTTGATGCTGTCGCGCACAGCCTTCTGCTGGCCGCGGAGTTTCTCGATGCGCTGCTTCGAGTCGTTGGTGAGGTTCTCAAGCTTGCGTTTCTGTGCCGGAGCAAGGTCGCTGACAATTTCCGTGATTTCGGGGCGGTGTTCTCTTCTGGGCCCTTCGGCGTGGGGCCGCTGGGCTGCGGCGCCGAGGGGCAGCAGGGCGAAGCAGGCCGCTATGGTGCTGATGACAATTCGGTTCATGGTCATTCTATTGATGGTTGTTCGTTTGTTTGAGTTGACGGGTCGTCGTAGAGGTACTCGATGGGGTTGGCGACAGATTCGATGCTGCCGTAGTAGTAGTCATAGTCGGAGACCGAGGCCATCATGCTCCCGATGCCTTCCTCGTCGTAGCTCTGGAAGGAGGCAACGTTGAACACGACCACTGCAGCCACCGCCGCCACCGCGGTGAGTGCCACGGTGCGCCACAGGGTGGTGCGGTGCACACCGAAGAGGTTCACTCCCTTCGATTGTGCTCCTGGCTGCAGGTAGGGTTTCTGCCTCACCTGGGCCATCACGGCGTCCACCACATCGACCTGCTTGGGGCAGGTCTGGCGCGACAGGATTTGTAATTGTTCTTCTATATTCATCTCGTTTTGTTATTGTTCTTTTTCAAGAGGTTCACTCCGTAGGGGCGTGTTCCTCACTGTTTCACTTCTTTGGCCAGGTTCTTCTTGGCACGGAAGATGAGCGATTCCACCTTGGCAAGTGTGCACTGCATGACGTCGGCGATCTGCTGGTAGGAGAAGTCCTCGAAGGTGTAGAGCACCAGTGCGGTGCGCTGCTCGTCCTTGAGGTGCCCGATGGCGGTGCGCAGCTGCTCGAGCTGTTCGCGGTGGATGATCTCCTGCTCGGCGTTGCGGTCGGGCGAGGGGTCGTCGGGGCGTGTCTCGTACTCGTCGGTGCTCACATAGCGCTTGCTCTTGTTGAGCATCTTGCAGACGGTGTTGACGGTGATGCGGTAGATGAAAGAACTCAGCTTCGAATCGAAGCGGAAGCGCGGCAGGGCCATGTAGAGCTCGACGAAGACCTGTTGTGTCACCTCCTCGATCTCGAGGCGCGTGCCGCAGAGCTTGTAGGTGAGGTTGGCCACGTTCTGCTGGTAGCGGCGCACAATCTCGGCGTACTGCTCGGTGTCTCCGGCAAGGATTTTCTGGACTATCTCTTTGTCTTCCACTGGCTCGATTCGTTATTAGGTACGGGATGAATTTGTTTTATTGCACTTGTTTCAGGAAAAATATGTTTTTCTTCGGAATTTTCCTTTTCGCTACTCGTATTTGAACTTCTCGATGTCGCGGCGTTCGCGCTTGGTGGGGCGTCCGACGCCGCGGTCGCGTTTCTCGAAGGCGTACTGGCGGGCCATCTGTATGCGCTCGTATTCCTCCTGGGGGGTGCGGTCGATCATGAAGCCCTGCACCAAGGGGGCACCGACGCGGTTGGGCGGGATGGCGAGGACCTCGATTTCCTTGTGCAGCTGGTCGATGTTGAGGCTGTAGCGTTCGCCCTCCCTCACCTCGTGCGAAGGCTTGAGGCTGCGGCCGTCGGAGGTCATCGAGACCTTGCCGCACTGGCAGGCATCCGCCGCCAGCGACCGTGTCTTGTAGAGGCGCACCGCCCAGAGGTATTTGTCGAGACGCATGGCAGTTAAGAGTTAAGAGTTATGAATTACGAGTTAAGGGGTTATATTTTGAAGATGTAGGTGATGGTGCCGATTTGCTCCTCGGGGGCCGTGGTAGAGGCGTTGAAGCGGGCGCGTTTGGCGGCGGCCTTGGCCTGTTCCACCAGGCGACCGGTGGTGATGGTGGAGCCCTGGTAGGGGGCTTCGGCGCGCACCACGCGGCCCTGCTGGTCCACCCAGATGCGGACCACTATCTTGCCCTGCTGGTTGGAGTTGTATTCGGGCTTGGGCAGCACCACGGCGCTGCGACCCGTGAGGTTGTAGTTGCCGTTGCCGCCGCCGTTGCCGGTGTAGTTGTTGCTGGTGGGGGTGCCGTTGGGGTTGCCCTGGTTGCCCTGGCCGGTACTGACGCCCTGGCTGCCGCCGCCGGAGGTCTGGTTGCGCTTGCCGGGGAAGAGGGCGTTCTTGTTGATTTCGGGCTCCTTGTTCTCCACCACGGGCTGCTCCTGAGCGGCGGGGTTGGTGATGTTGCCCGGATTGGGGCTGGAAGGCACGGGCGCCGTGGGTTCGGTGCGCTGGGTGACCACCTGCTGCTGCGATGCCGGCGGGGCGTAGTTGGCGGCCTCGCTGGCGGGCTCGGGGCTGTCGCCCTGGCCGAAGTCGCTGTCGCCGAGGTTCACCTCCACACCCTCTTCGGGTATCGGCGGGTCGGGCGGCGTGTAGGCGAAGATGTTGAGGCTCATCAACAATATGGACAGCAGGACGATGACCGCCGTGGCTATTCCGGATTTCAACTGAGGATTCATGGCTTTTTACTGTTTGGGGGACGTGGCCAGGATGACCTTATGCTTGGTGCCGGTGGCGTTGTTGATGTTGTTGACGGCGTCGATGACGTTGACGACATCCTGCACGGGCACCTCCTTGTCGGCGCGGAGCACCACGCAGGCGTCCTCGATGCCGCTCTCGATGCCGGCGGCGATGTGCTGCTGCAGCTCGCTGACGGGCACGGCCGTCTCGCCGACGTAGAAGTTGTGCTCGGTGTCGATGTAGACGGTGACGTTCTGCTTGGCCATGGTGCGGCTCGAGCTCTCGGGAAGCATGAGCTTCACGGCATTGGGGGCGATGAGCGTCGAGGTGATCATGAAAAAGATGAGCAGCAGGAACACCAGGTCGGACATCGACGACGAGGAGGTCTCTATCTTGATTTGATTGCGTGTCTTGATCATATGCCAAAGAATTATGCCGGTTCGTGCAGGAGGTCCATGAACTCGTTGGCGCGCACCTCAAGCTCGAAGACGACCTTGTTGATGCGGGTGACGAGGAGGTTGTGGAGGAAGTAGCACACGATGCCGACGATGAGGCCGCCGACGGTGGTCACCATGGCGGTGTAGATGCCCGAGGCGAGCATCTGGATGTCGATGTTGTTGCCGGCATGGGCCATCTCCTGGAAGGCGGAGATCATGCCCACCACGGTGCCGAGGAAGCCGATCATGGGGCCCAGGGAGGCCACAGTGGCCACGAGGGAGACGCGGCGTTCGAGGTTGGCCACCTCGAGCTGGCCCTCGTTCTCGATGGCAGCCTGGATGTCGGGCAGCGGACGGCCGAGGCGCGAGAAGCCCTTGTCGATCATGCGGCCCAGGGGCGTGTTGGTCTGCTTGGAGAGGTTGCGGGCCTCGTCGATGTTGCCCTGGTGGACATATTCGCGGATGTTCTTCATGAAGACGTTGTCTTCCTCGCCCTTGAGGGCGGCGCTGAGGGTGAGGTAGCGCTCGATGAAGATGTAGATGGCCAGCACCAGCAGCAGGGCCAGCACCAGCATAATCCAACCGCCGCTGACGACCATATCCCAAATGGTGATGTTCTCGGCCTTTTCGGTGGCGGTGGCAACGGTTTCGACGGCAGCCTGCGCTGCGGCAGGGTCGCTCTGGATCAATAAGAGAGGGTTCATCATGTGTGTTTGCTTTTTGTTATTATGCTTCTATTAACGTGTTATTGTCTTATTTATTATGTGCACAAGGCATCATTTTTTTCAAAACGAAAGGGTAAATCCCACGGTGGGCTGCCACCCCGAAATGGTGGGTTGGAAACCGGGAGAAAGCGCAAGGCTTATGTTGTCGTCAATCTGGAAATCATAGAGATGCCCGAAGACAAAGGCATCGACGAGGTTAAGTGCATAGATACCCACGCCGATGATTACCATCAGCTGGAAGTCGCGGTTATAGGAATTGTAAAGGCTGTAAATGTTGGAGGTGGGATAGGAGGCGTAGTCGGCCAGGTTGGTGGCGTTGTTATTGTTGACACGATAGAGGTACTCGTCCTTGAACATGGTCATGCGGTCGTAGTTGTAGTAGGCGAAATAGCCGACAGTGGCCATGGCGCCATAGATGATAGGAATCTTCCATGCTTGGCCGTTGTAGACCTGCCCCGCTCCAGGGAGCAGGGAGAGCATCATTGCCTTGGTGGCCGAATGCTCTTTGGGGACGACGATGCTTTTGGTCGACACAGGGTCCTGCACCACTACCTGCTGAGCCCTTGCCGAGGGGCAAAAAGAAAAGAGGAGAACCATGCTGATGCCTATCAGCAGCACAGTTCTCCCCGTTCCTCTTACCACTCTCATCATGGGCCTATTTCTCGAGGAGTGATACAATGCGCTCGAAGTCGCTATCCGAATTAAAGAGTATTGTCAAGGACCCTTTGCCGCGCTGAGAACGTTTTATCTCCACAGCCGACTGCAGGCGCTCTTTCAACCGGCTCTGTGCGGCGGCATGCACCGCAGGCAGCTCGCCACGCTTCTTGACTGGCGTCACAGGCTTCTTCTTGGCGTTCTTGGCCATCTCCTCGGCCTGGTGGACGGAGAGGTGGCGGTCGATGATGGCATGCAGTATCTCAAGGTGCAGGTCGATGTCCTCGACATTGATTAGCGCGCGCGCATGCGCCATGCTGATCTGGTCGTTGCTGAGGGCCAGCTGGGTCTCGGCCGGCAGGTTGAGCAGGCGCAGGTAGTTGGTGATGGTGGAGCGGTTCTTTCCCACTTTCTCGCTGAGCTGGTCGTGGGTCAGACGGCACTCCTCAATAAGAGCCTTGTAGGCCAGAGCGACTTCCATAGCATTAAGGTTCTCGCGCTGGATGTTCTCCACCAGGGCCATCTCCATCATCTGGTTGTCGGTAGCCACACGCACGTATGCAGGGATTTCTTTGAGCCCTGCCAGCTGGGCAGCACGACAACGGCGTTCACCGGCAATGAGCTGATAGGTGCCATCAGGCATTTTACGCACAGTGACGGGAGTGATAACCCCTTGCTGACGAATAGACTGAGCCAGCTCCTCCAACGCTTCGGGAGCGAACTCCTTGCGAGGCTGGTAGGGGTTGGCGACAATCTTCTTCAAGGGTATGGTGCTGATGGCGGCTGTCACAGTGTTCGACATCTCAAAATCTTTGGTGTCGGGCAATATGGAACTCAAACCACGGCCCAAGCCTCCGCTCTTCTTGTTTGTCATACTCTCTCTAATTATTATTGTTTTATTCCTTAAAAACGGCCCGTCGCACTATTTCCTGTTCCTGTCAAGGATCTCTTGTGCCAAATTGAGGTAGTTGATGGCACCTGTCGACGCAGCGTCGTGCATGATAATGCTCTTGCCGTATGAAGGAGCCTCTGCCAGTTTGGTATTGCGATAGATAAGCGTGTTGAACACCATCTGCTTGAAGTGCCCACGCACATCTTCCACCACCTGACGTGCCAACCGCAAACGGTTATCGTACATGGTGATGAGCAATCCCTCGATGGAAAGATTGGGGTTGAGGCGAGTCTGTACAATGCGCACAGTATTGAGCAGTTTTCCCAAACCCTCAAGGGCGAAATACTCGCTTTGGATAGGGATGATAACCGAATCCGAGGCAGTAAGAGCGTTGATGGTAATCAAGCCCAACGACGGGGAGCAATCGATGATGATGAAGTCGTAGTCGTTTTTCACAGGCTCCAACGTACGGGCCAGGAACTGCTCGCGGCCTTTTTCGTTGATGAGTTCTACCTCGGCGCCCACGAGGTCGATGCGTGTGGGCAGCAGGTCGAGGTTGGGTGTGTCGGTCTCAACAATGACATCTTTCACCTGAGCCTGCCCGAGGATACAATCGTATACACTCTTCTCCAGCTCGTCGGGGTTGATGCCGAGGCCGGAGGTGGCGTTGGCCTGTGGATCACAATCCACCAGCAGCACCTTTTTCTCGAGCACAGCCAGCGAGGCGCTCAAGTTCACTGCCGTAGTGGTCTTCCCCACCCCACCCTTCTGGTTGGCTACAGATATTATCTTTGACATTGTAGGTTAAAACTTAAAATCTATTTCGTCAAGTTTGCTCTCGCCGGAATCGTTGTGCCAATTGTCCTCCACAACCACGGGAGGAGGCACGATACCGGTCTCGATGAAGGAGAAGGCATTCTCCAGGCCCTGGCGGAACTTGTCGAAATCCTCTTTGTAGAGGAACATCTTGTTTTTCTCAAAATACACATCGCCAGTGTTGTTGTCGAACAATTTGCGGCTCTCGGTAATGGTAATAAACTTGTCACCTCCGCGGGTTTCTTTCACATCGAAGAAATATCTGCGCTTGCCGGCAGGAATGGCCTGACTGTACAGTTCTTCTTTTCTTTGCTCTTTGTTGTCCATAAAACTCTACTTTATTACGTTAAAATTCAAAATGCAAAAATAGGTATTTTTTCTCTATTGGATATCTTTTGGAAAATAAAGTTATCAACAGCCTCAGGTGAACACACCTGAAAGCCTTGTTCTTCCATTGTTTTATTTCTTGTGGGTCATAATGTCCAGAATCATGTCGTCGGTTTGGTTCATGCCGTCTTTCCCCAGACGGCCGAGGTTACGTATGGAGCAGTCGATGTCGCTCTCGCTGAGGCCGTCGGTGCGGTCCACCACACGGTCGTGCACCGCCAGTTCGGCGCATACGAAAGCGCTGTAGAGGCCCACACTCATTTTCAGGGCGCAGCTGGGCTTGGCACCGTCGCACACCATGCCGGCGATGGTGTTGATCATGTTCTTCATGGCAAAGCACACTTGCTCGTACGACCCTCCTTCGAGGTAGGTCAGTGCCGCGGACACTCCCATTGTGGCGTTGACAATACCGCACAGGGCGCTCAGGCGTCCGATACCACGTTTGATGTATATGCTCATCAGGTGGCTCATCGTCAATGCACGCAGTATCCTCTCGTCGTCGCATCCCTTCAGCTTGCCGTAGTAGAACGGCGGCAGCGTGCAGGTGATACCCTGATTGCCGGAACCCGAATTGCTGTACACGGGCTTTGTACATCCGTCCATGCGGGCGTCGCTGGCGGCCACGGTTCGGGCCACCACGGTGTGCACCGTGTCACCGTGGCTTTGCTCCATCAGTATCTGTCCCGTATGGAGCCCCATGCCCTCAAGGCCGCACTCCGACGCTGCGGCATTGTATTCCACGGTATCCTTCAGAAAAGCCAATTCGTCTATCGGTGCCGTGGTGGCATAGTCATAGACCATGCGGGCCGTCATTTCCAGACGCTGACGGTTGTCGGCCTCGGACGACGAGTCCTCCTCGGCTTGCTGGAACAGGCCCTGGTTGTGGTCGAGAAGCACTTCGGCGTCGCGCTTGAGGAAGACGAAATTGGTATGGCGGCAGGCGATGACGGCCACGGCCGAGTGTCCCCCGCCTTGGCAACGGCATTCTATATACAGCTTGTCGCTGGTCTCTTTCACCCCTATCTCAATCCGCTCGCTGTTGTTGGCCAACCAACGCTTGGCGTCGTCGACTTCTTCGGCGGGCAATGTCAGCACCTCCAGTCCGCGGCTGGACTTGCCGTGGGTAACGGCCATAGCCACCGCGATGGGCAGTCCTATCATGCCTGTGCCGGGGATCCCCACACCCATAGCGTTCTTGTAGACATTCTTGCTCAGGCGGAGGTCTATCTTCTCGGGGTTGCAGCCCAACGTCTCGCAGGCTTTGGCCACACACAGCGCCACAGCCCCCGGCTCGGTACACCCCGTGGCCAGCACCACTTCCTGTTGCAGAATCTCTTTCAGCTCTTTGCGAAGTCTCTCTTCCATATTATTAAACTCTTAACTCGTAACTCTTAACTCATAACTCCCCCTTTTAGAACGGCACGTCGCCGTCGGGGTCCATTCCGGGACCGTTGTCCTCATTCATTTTTGAATCAACAATCATCGAGCCCCCCTGCTGGTCGAAACTGGCGTTCTGCGGCATACCCATGCCCATGCCGTCCAGTCCCAGCTGGGGAGGATTCTCGAAGCGTGCAAACTCCTTGACGAAACGCAGACGCACATCTCCTGTGCCGCCGCTACGGTGCTTGGCCACAATGAGGTCGGCCATGCCCAGGGTCGAGCCGTGGTCGTCCTCCTGTATGCCGTAGTACTCCGGACGGTAGATGAACATCACGATGTCGGCATCCTGCTCGATGGCACCCGACTCGCGCAGGTCGCTCAGCTGGGGCTTGTTGCCCACGCGGTTTTCCACGGCGCGGCTCAGCTGCGACATAGCCAGCACGGGAATGCCCAGCTCCTTGGAGAGGGATTTCAGCTGGCGGCTGATCATGCTGATTTCCTGCTCGCGGTTTCCATTGCGGTTATCGCTGGAGCCGGAGGTCATGAGCTGCAGGTAGTCGATGAAAATCATCTGTATGTCATAACGCTGCTTCAGCCTTCGAGCCTTGGCACGGAGTTCGAAGATGGTGAGCTGCGGAGTGTCGTCGATGTAGATGGGAGCGCTGTTCAGCGGCTGTGCACCGCGCTTGAGCTGCTCCTTCTCGTAGGGTTCCAGATGGCCTTTCTTCAGCTTGTCGCCCGGCAGGCGGGCCTCGCTGCTGATGAGACGCATGGCCAGCTCCTGACCAGTCATTTCAAGCGAGAAGAACGCCACAGCCTTATGGAAGTCCACGGCAATGTTGCGGGCCATACTCAAGGCGCATGCCGTCTTACCCATGGCGGGGCGGGCGGCGAGGATGATGAGCGTGCCGGGCTGGAAACCGGCCGTCATGCGGTCGAGGCCGATGAAGCCGCTCTCCAGACCGCTGAGGCCGTCGCTCTTTTCGCCGGCTTCTTTGATTTGGTCCATGGCCATGGCCACGAAGTCGCCCATCGGGTGGTAGTCCGACCGGAAGTTCTTGTCGTTGATGTCCATCAGACGCTGCTCTGTCTTGTCGAGCAGGTTGACCACATCGGTGGTCTCGTCGTAGGCTTCGGTGATGGTCTCCGTCGAGATGCGGATCATCTCCCTCTGGATGAACTTCTCGCTGAGCACGCGGATGTGGAACTCTATGTGCGCTGCCGAGACGACGTTATCCGTCAGCTTGGACACGGCATAGGCGCCACCGGCGGCCTCCAGCTCGCCGTCCAGGCGCAGACGCTCCACCACAGTGTACAGGTCCACCGGCTGGCTCTGTTCGAAGAGTTTGCGGATAGCCTTGTAGACAACCTGGTGCTCAGGCTTGTAGAAGTACTCCACATGCAGGGTCTCGATGGCGTTGATGAGGGCCGTCTGGTCGAGCATCAAAGCACCAAGCACACTCTCCTCCAGGGCTATAGCCTGGGGGGGAGTGTTGCCGTTGATGTCAAACGCCTGTGTGTAGGTCAGTCTGTCTTTCCGTCGTGCGGTTGATGTGGTTGGCATAGAATCTCCTCTCGCGTCAAACCTGCTGTGCAGCACCGCAGTCCTCGGCCATCACGGTCGAACCGCGATAGGCGGGGCAAGTATGGTGGGTACAGCTGGCGGCAACCAGCGTCAGCACCACAACGGCGAGCATCATTACAACTTTCTTTTTCATATCTTTATACTTTTATTTAGTGGTTTTCTTGGTCTTCGTGGCCTTGGCGGCGGGCTTCTTGGCGGCGGCAGCCTTGGTGGCCTTGGCAGCGGGCTTGGCGGCAGCCTTGACGGCCTTGACGGCAGGCTTGGCAGCGGGCTTGGCAGCCTTGGCGGCAGGCTTCTTGGCGGCGGTCTTCTTGGCGGCGGGTTTCACCTCGGGCTCTTCGCCGTTGATTTTGGCATTGACCATCTTCAGGATTTCGGTCTCCTGCTTGATGGCCTTGTCCTCGATGGCCTGGGCTTTGGCCAGGATGTCGGCCTTGAAGGCCTCGTCCTTGAGCGAGGAGGCGTTGATCTTCACGTTGAGGTGGGCGCCCATGACGGCCGAGCGTGCGGCCAGGCTTCCCACGCCGCCGTCGGTGACGCTGTTGGGGTTGCCCCATTCCACCATGGCGCGGCACACCTCGAAGGCCTCGAGGCTCTTCTGCATGGTGCGGAAGGGCACCTCGGTGGCATACTTGGTGGCCTCCTGGATGGCGGCGCTGCGGGCGGCCTTCTCCTCGTCGGTCTTCTTGGGCAGGCCGAAGGCGTTCATGATGCGGTTGAAGGCCTCGGTGTCCTCGTCGACGAGGTGGAGCAGCTCCTCTTTCAGGGCCTGTCCCTTGACAGCCACGTCGCTGAATTTCTCCCACTGGTCGTCGTAGGCGGCCTTGCCGCCGGTGAGGTTGGCCACCATGGTGCCGAGGCTGGCTGCCAGGGCGCCCATGTAGGCGCTGACGCTGCCGCCGCCGGGGGCGGGGCTCTCGCTGGCGGTCTCGTCGCAGAAGCCGCGGCAGCTGAGGTCGACAAGTTTCTTCTTCGAGTGGTCCTCGATGAGGTATTCAATCACTTTCTCCTTGGGGTCGAAGGGCTTGAGGTCGTCGAGACCCATGCTCTTGATGGCCACCTTCATGATTTCCTCCTCGCTGACGCCCAGGGAGCGCTGCTGCTTGGCCAGGTAGTACTTGCCGGCGTCGATGAGGACGCTCTTGGGGATGAGGCCGACGATTTCGCAACCGGTGACGCGGAGGCCGCGGTTCTGGGCGCAGCGGCACACCTCGTCGAAGCACAGGTGCACGGGGGCCACTTTGATGCTGGTGATGTTCATCGACACCTGGGCGATGCCGTAGTCCTCGATGTACCAGCCGATGGCCTTGGTGCCCTTCAGCGTGCCGGGGATCATGATGGTCTTGCCGTTCTCGTCCTTGATGGGCTTGCCGCTGGGCTTGCCGCCCTCGCGCATGGGTCGGCCCTTCTCGCGCACGTCGAAGGCGATGGCGTTGGCGCGGCGCGTGGAGGTGGTGTTGAGGTTGTAGTTGATGGCCACGAGGAAGTCGCGGGCACCCACCTGTGTGGCGCCGGTGCGGGCGGTGTGGGCGTTCCAGGCGTTGGGGCCGAAGTCGGGCTTCCACTGCTTGGTGCCCAGGCGGCTGGAGAGGCTCTCGTACTCGCCGGTGCGGCAGTAGGCCAGGTTGCGGCGCTCGGGGATGAAGGCGGCGTTCTCATAGCAATAGATGGGAATCTGGAGCTCCTCGCCGAGGCGCTTGCCCAGCTTGTGGGCATACTCGACGACCTCTTCCATCGTGATGTTGCTCACGGGAATGAGGGGGCACACATCGGTGGCACCCTGGCGCGGGTGGGCACCGTGGTGCTGGCTCATGTCGATGAGTTCGGCGGCTTTCTTCACCACCTGGTAGGCGGCTTCGAGCACGGGCTCGGGCTCACCCACGAAGGTGATGACGGTGCGGTTGGTGGTCTGGCCGGGGTCCACATCGAGAAGCTTCACGCCTTCCACCTTTTCAATCTCGGCGGTCACCTGATTGATGATATCCATGTTGCGGCCCTCGCTGATATTGGGCACACATTCAATAAGTTGTTTCATAGTTGCATTAAATTTTATTTCTGCAAATGTACAAAAAATATTTAATACCGCAACAAATTTTTTATAAACAGCGTTTTTTCCGCCCCGCAACCCTGCGGGAGGCAGGCATCCGCCAGGCCCCGAAGTCGCCCCCGCTTCGCCCCCTCTTCGCCCCTTCTCATATACTTCACATATAGTTCTTATATAGTTCTTATATGTAGTATATAGGAACTATATAAGAACTATATGTGAACGATATAAGAACGATATAAGAACGGCCGAATAAGGGGCGAAGAGAGGGCGAAGCGGGGGCGGATTGGATTAGGATTTTTTTTGATTTTTTTTTACCGCGAAGCGATATTTTTTTGTATCTTTGCAGTTGTTTATGAATAGGAAATATAGTATTATGACACGCTATATAATGCTAATTCTGTGCCTGTTACCCATCGTGGTACGGGGACAGGAGATAGTGTATGTGATGAGCGACACGACGATTTGCAACGGCGACTCGCTCGAAGTGGGCATGGGATTGGCCCGTGGCCACGAGGTGGTGGTGAAGAATGCAAAGAACAGCATGACGCACGGCGAGACGGCGTTCCTGCCCGACGGTGTGGAGTGCGATTCGCAGGGCTGTTCCTACCGTTCGCCGGTGACCTTCAGCGGTTTCCCGTCGGGAGCCGTCATCTCGTCGGCCAACGACATCAAGTACATCCGCATCAACATGGAGCACTCGTTCCTGGGCGACCTCTACATCAACGTGACCTGCCCCAACGGGCAGAGCGCCGACATACTGAAGTTCAGCGACTACAACACCAACACGTCGCTGCTGTCGAGCTGCCTGACGGGGCTGCCGGCCTCGTCGCACGGATGGAACGGTCCTGCCGGCAGCAACGAGGACCACGCCGTGCTGGGCAACGCCAACACCAACGACGACCCGTCGACGCCCTGCCAGCACGACAGCTACACCAACGCCCCGGGCACGGGGTGGAACTACTGCTGGAGCAGCAACACCAACTCGGGCTACAGCTATGCCGCCGACGGCGGCTATGTCTACCGCACCAGCAACCAGACCTATGCCTACGGCGCGGGCACGAGCGCCAACTACCGCGTGGACTCGTCCAATGTGGCCGCGGGGACGAACTTCTACCATCCCGACGAGAGTTTCGCCAGCCTGGCGGGCTGTCCGCTGAACGGCGAATGGTACATCGAGGTGATCGACGCCGTGCGCCAGGACAACGGCTACATCTTCGACTGGGAGCTGATGCTGAGCGACGACCTGCTGACAGAGGGCGGCTTGGTGAGCAGCTACACGCTGAGCGGCGACTCTGTGCGCCGCAAGGACGACTCGACCTTCGTGGTCTTCCCCCCTGCGGGCTCGACGACCGACACGACGGTGACCTACCGCGTGACCATCGGCAGCACGAGCGGCGAAGAGCTTGACACGGTGCTGACGATACACTTTGTGCCGCAGCTCTACCGCCTCGTCAGCGGCAGCTACTGCACGGGCGACACGGTGAAGGTGGACGAGCTGCTGCTGACGGAGACGACACACCGCATAGACACGCTGATGGTTTCGGGCACGCCCTGCCCCGTGACGCGGGAAATCGACGTGACCTTCTGGCCCAGCTATGAGGTGTACGACACGGTGTCCATCTGCTCCAACCAGCGCTTCGTCTACAACGGCACCGACTACGGCGGGCCGGGCAACTACGAGATAGACCTCCACACGGCGATGGACTGCGACAGCACGATACACCTGACGCTGAAAGCCATCGACGAGAACTTCAAGGCCGACGCCTACCTGAGCGACAACGGCATCGACTGGTGGCAGGACACGATGCTGGCCGGCTGCGCGCCCTTTACGGTGTCGCTGGCCGACAGCACGCTGCTGGCGGCGTCGACACGGTGGCACACGGGCGACACAGGATGGTTTGCCCAGCGCCGGCTGACGCACACCTACGACAGCGCGGGGGTCTACAGCATCACCCTGGCGGTGGCCAGTCCCAGCGGATGCCGCGACACCCTGGCGCTCACCAATGCCGTGTGGGTCTTTGACCGGCCCGAGGCCGACTTCCGATGGGAGCCCGAAGAGCCCGTCATGTCGCATCCCCACATCGACCTCTATGCCACCCAGGGCGAAGGGCTGCTGGGCTACACATGGGCTGTGCCGAAGGGCGACGGCAGCGGCGCCGACACCCTCTACGGCCCCGAAACGCAATACACCTGGAACACTGAGGAGGGGTTGGTCTTCGGCGACTATGACGTCACCCTCATCGAGACACGCCACCACCGCGGCCCCTACGGCGCCCCCAAGGACTGCTACGACACGGTGCAGAAAACCATCACCATCATCAACGACTGGCTCCAGTTCCCCAACCTCGTCACCCCCAACGGCGACGGCACCAGCGACACCTGGCGGGTGGTGAACCTGCTGGAGTGCGGCGTGTACTCGATGAACGAAGTGTGGATCTACAGCGCCTGGGGCTCGCTGGTATACCACGCCAAGAACATCGCCAAGGAGGAAGACTTCTGGGACCCCGAGCAGACCGGCAGTCCCGACGGCACATATTATTTCCGCTTCCTGGCCAAAAGCCTCTACGGCTCGGTGAAGCGGAACGGAATGATAGAAGTGGTAAGATAGCAAACCCAAGAAAAAGGCAGCAACCATGAGACCCCCCAAATGGAAAACAATCGCCATTGCGACGACATGGCTGGCGGCGACGCCGACCCCCCTCATGGGGCAGGAGATTGTTGCCTTCAACGTTCCGACGCACCTCTGCGCGGGCGACACTGCCACGGTGGACTTCGGCTACAACACAGACCACAACATCGTCATAGAGCAGGCGCAATCGTCCATGGGGCACAGCGAAGTGGTGTTCCTGCCCGACGGGGAGGAGTGCGGCAGCAGAGGCTGCTCCTACCGCTCGCCGGTCACCTTCTCCGACTTCAGCGAGGGCGCCACCATCTCCTCGGCCAACGACATCAAGTACATCCGCCTGAACATGGAGCATTCCTACATCGGCGACCTCTACATCAATGTCACCTGCCCCAACGGGCAGAAGGCCGACATACTGAAATACAGCAACCAGAACCAGACAATCCAGTCGACTTGCATCAGTTCCATCGGCAACGCCTCCAAAGGGTGGAACACCTCGCCGAACAACGTGATACGAGCCTACCTGGGCATACCCAACCTGAACGACGACCTCTCCTGGCCCTGCCAACACACCAGCTATACCAACGCCCCCGGCACGGGGTGGAACTATTGCTGGAGCAACAACACCAACTCGGGCTACAGCTATGCGTCGGACGGCGGCTACATATACCGCGAATCGAACCAGACCTACGTCGGCAACAACAGAAGCCGCGTAGACTCCTCCCACGTGGCCGCAGGCACAAACTACTATCATCCCGACCAGAGCTTTGCCAACCTGGTGGGCTGTCCGCTGAACGGCGAATGGTACATCGAGGTCATCGACGGCGTAAGCCAGGACAACGGCTACATCTTCGAGTGGGAGCTGGTCCTCGACCCCGACCTGCTGCCCCCCGAGGAGTGCCTGGTGACAGGCTACAGCATCGACGGACACGGCGTCAGTGCCGTCAACGACTCCTCTTTCACCATTGCCGCCCCGCAGGGACTGAACCGCGACACCGCCATAGCCTATACCTACACCATCCACTCCTCCTGCGGCGACATCGACAGCACCGTCAACATCACCATCCATCCCACCTATGCCCCCGCGGACACCATCGAGGGATGCGACCAGGTGCTATGGCACGGCACCAGCTATACCGCCACGAGCGACATTGTCATGCCCGCCGTGAGCCGTCATGGATGCGACAGCACCGTCTCTGCGCGCCTCATCGTCCACCCCTCCTACCACCTGACACAAACGGCCTCGGTGGTTGAGAACGACCTCCCCTACTCCCTCCTGGGGCACGACTTCTACAACAGCGTCGCCGACACCCTTCTGGCCAACACAACGGCCTATGGCTGCGACAGCAACATCACCTTCTCCCTCACCGTATACCGCAACGTTGCCACAAACGTCGACACAATGCTCTGTTCCGACGCCCTTCCGCTGCTATGGAACGGCCTCGCGCTGAGCACATCGACCGACACCGCCGTCACCCTTGCCACAAGCCATGGCGCCGACAGCATTGTCACACTGCACATGGCCGTGCATCCCACCTACGACAGCCTCATTTTTGAAGAAGTGGTAGAGAACCAGTTGCCCGTCACCATTCTGGGGCAACCCCGCTACACCCCCCTCGACACCACCATCCACTACAACACCCTCCACGGCTGCGACTCCACCGTCACCTATCGCCTCATCATCCACGCCAACCATGCCTATCGCTACACGCACTCCATCTGCGACGATGCCCTCCCCTACAGCTGGAGCGGGACCCTCTTCCCCACGGCCGACAGCATCGTGCTCGACCTCACCGACCAATATGGCGCCGACAGCACCGTCACCCTCATCCTCAGCGTCAATCCCACCTACGACATACACATCGACACCACCATCTGCGACAACCACCCCTACCTTTTGGACGATCGGCTGCTTGACACCTCGGGTGTATACAACGCCGTCCTGACGACCTCGCTCGGATGCGACAGCGCCATCACGCTCAACCTGACGGTCAAGCCGCACAACGAAACAACCATCTACGACACCATCTGCAACAACGACCACTATACCTTTGGCGAGAACACCTACAACCGGTCGGGCATCTACACATATTCCTACACCAACATCCACGGCTGCGACTCCACGGTCACCCTCAACCTCGGAATCATGGCCGAGGACCTTCATGCCGCCATCAACGCCAGCCCCCTGCTCGTCACCCCCACCCACCCCGACTTCCAGCTCCACGACAACAGCGTCTATGCCGCCTCACGACTGTGGATTATCCAGGACAACGAATATACACAGCGCAGCCTCACCTACACCTTCCCCGACGGCCTCGACAGCCTCCCCGTCCACCTGGTGGCCTACAGCACGGAAGGATGCACCGACACCGCCCATGCCCTCATTCTCATCGACCGTTCCACGCTGTTCACCCCCAACGCCTTCACCCCCGCCGAAGCCAATAACAACATCTGGCGGCCAATGCTGAACGACATAGGATATCTGGAAGTGTGGATATACAGTCGCACCGGGCTCCTCGTCAACCACCTCCAGGGCGTCGACCTCGGCTGGGACGGCGAAACCGCCGACGGCACTGCCTGTCCCCAGGGCGCCTACGTCTACAGCCTGCACTACCGCACCATCCATCGACCCGAGAAACTACAAACCCTCACAGGAACCATCCTTTTAATCAGATAGCCATGCAACAACACATTGAAAAAATATGGGAGCACCGCGAGCTCCTCAACGAGAAAGAATACAGACAGGCCGTGGAAGAGGCCATTGCGCTGCTCGACTGCGGCCAGCTCCGCGTGGCAGAGCCCTGCGACGACGGCCAATGGACCGTCAACGAATGGGTGAAGAAAGCCGTGCTGCTCTACTTCCCGCTCTGCGGCATGCAGACCCTCGAGGTGGGGCCCTACGAATACCACGACAAGATACCCCTCAAACACAACTACGCCGCGGCGGGAGTCCGCGTCGTTCCGCCGGCGGTGGCACGCTATGGCGCCTACCTCGCACCTCAAACCGTGCTTATGCCTTCCTATGTCAACATCGGGGCCTATGTGGACAGCGGCACCATGGTTGACACCTGGGCCACCGTAGGTTCCTGCGCACAGATTGGGAAGAACGTCCACCTGAGCGGCGGCGTGGGCATCGGCGGCGTGCTGGAACCGCTTCAGGCCGCACCAGTCGTCATTGAGGACAACGCCTTCATCGGCTCGCGCTGCATCGTTGTCGAAGGGGCCCACATAGGCCGTGAGGCTGTGCTTGCCGCAGGAACTGTCATTACAGCGTCGACCCACATCATCGACGTCACGGCCTCCGAGCCCGTGACCCACATCGGTCATGTGCCGCCACGCAGTGTTGTCATCCCGGGTTCGTATACAAAAAAATTCCCTGCAGGAGACTATCAGGTACCCTGCGCCATGATTATCGGACAAAGAAAACAGTCCACCGACAAAAAAACATCTCTCAATGAAGCACTCCGCCTTTTTTAAATGGAGCGCCGGCATCCTGCCGGCAATAGTCATCCTCGTCCTCTCCTCGTGCACCAAAGTTGACGAGATAGACTTCCGTGGCACCGTGATAGACGCACGCGAGTGCACCGCCTCTTACGTCAAGCCCGACCTTGGCTACCTGGTCCAGTTAGCCACCCCCGACAGCATCGGTGGCGACTATACCACCGATGACGGTATCATCCATCACAACGTCGTCATCCTGTATGCTCCCGACCGCCTCCTCTATCGCAAAGAGAGCATCCGAGGCACATTCTATCTTGACGACCAGTACTCCCGGGTCAACTGTTCGCGTCATTGGTTCGACATCGACAACATCCCCATCGGAGTTTTCACCTCCGTGACCGTTGTTGATTAATTGTTAACAAAAACTTTAAACCTTAAACCCAAAACCTTAAACTTTATTCGTATCTTTGCAATTCGATTACGAATAATTTAAAACACCGAGAATATGAAATTTATCGTCAACAGTCAGCAGTTACACAAGCAATTGCAATCCCTCAGCGGAGTTCTCTCCTCGAGCAACACCATGCCCATTATCGGTTGCTTCCACTTCCATCTTGAAGAAAACAACCTCACCATCAAGACCACCGATCTCACCACCACCCTCATGGCCCACATGACCGTCGAGACCGGCCGCATGGAAAGCCCCGAAGAGGTAGCCGTGCCATCCAAGATGCTGCTGGACATCCTCAAAACTTTTGACGACGTACCTCTGACATTCGACGTCGACCCCACCAATTTCACCATCGACATTGTCTCGGGTCAAGGCCAGTACCGCCTTGCCGGCATGGATGCCGCCACATACCCCACCATGCCCGTTGCCGAGAGCACCAGCAAGATTGAGATGAGTGGGACCGCCCTCGTCAATGCCATCAACAAGACTGTCTTCGCCACCTCGAACGACGAGATGCACCAGCAGATGAGCGGCATCTTCTGCGAGATGACCCCCGACGGCGTCACCTTCGTGGCCACCGACGCACACAAGCTTGTCCGCTACCGCCGCAAGGACGTCACCTCTGACGAGAGCACCAACTTCATCCTCCCCAAGAAGCCCATCATCATCGTCAAAAACATCCTTGCCGCCCGCAAGGAAGAAGGCGATGTCACCATCGAATACAACAATACCAACCTCTTCATCACCTTCGACAACTTCTATATCGTCTGCCGCCTGGTCGACGGCCGCTACCCCAACTACGAGGCCGCCATACCGAAGGACAACCCCAACAAGCTCATCCTCGACCGCCAGTCGTTCCTCAACACCCTCAAGCGTGTCTCCATCTTCGCCTCCGAAGCCACCCGTCAGGTGCGTCTCTCTATCAGCGGCGACCATATCGAGATTTCCGCCGAGGACCTTGAACTCTCCAACAACGCCCGCGAAACCATTCCTTGCCAATATGAGGGCGACCCCATGGACATCGGCTTCAACGCCAAATTCCTCACCGAGATGATTTCCTACCTCGACAGCGAACAGGTCCTCATCGAACTTTCCCATCCCTCGCGCGCGGGAATCATATTCCCTTACGGCGACGACGATACCGACAAGAAAGACGACATCCTTATGCTCGTCATGCCTGTCATGCTGGCCAATTGATGCAGTGTTTTAGTGATTAGCAATAGTATTCAGTGAAAAACAAAGTCAACCTCTGGGGCACGCATGGAGCTACCATACTAGGTATCTCCTTGGTGCTCTTTATGCTGGGCCTTTTGCTCACCATCGAGTACCACTCCTACCGCCTCACACAGGACGCACAGGAGCGCATCACCTATAAAGTCGACCTCTCGCCCGACGTCACAGACTCCCTCGCCCTCACCCTCAAAGAACGCGTGGAGAAGATGGGTTTTGTCAAGCATGTCGACTATATCTCCAAAGAGAAAGCCGCCGAAATCTTCAGCGAAGACTTAGGCGAAGACTTTGTAGGTTTTGCCGGCTACAACCCCCTCTACCCGTCGCTCATGGTCAACTTCAATGCCGACCTCCTGCCTGACAACAGCACAGAGACTCTCGACCGTTTCTGCAAAGAAATGAGCACTCAGCAAGGGGTTACCGGTGTGGCCTATCAGGAGAATATTGTCAGCGAACTCCGCGATGTCTTCTATCGCCTCTCCTGGTTCCTTATCGTCTTTGTAGCACTGTTGCTCGTCATCACTATCGTACTCATCTCCAGCCTCATTCGAATTGCCATCTACAGTAGCCGCGACACCATTGCCACCATGCGTCTGGTGGGTGCAAAATCCTCTTTCATCACACGCCCCTTCCTCCTGCGAAGCGTAGCCTATGGAGCCATTGGCGGTCTCATCGCCGACGGCCTCCTGCTCGTGGCGCTTTGGGCTTTCGGCAACCAGTTCGGCGTCAACCTTCTCGACAATGTTCACCTGCTGTGGTATGCACTCATTGCCGCCGCCATTGTCGTTGTCGGCATCATCATCTCTTACATGGCTACCGCATTCACCGTCCGCCGCTACATTGCAAAGAATTGACATCAGACAAAAAAAGATAAAATAATGGACAATAAAACTACCATTCAAAAAGAAGAAGGCAACAATAAACACTTCCAGTTTGCCTTCGGCCGCACCAATTACATACTGATGGCTGCCGGCCTCGTTGTCCTCGCCTTAGGCTATATACTCCTCAGCGGCGGTGGCAGCGACGACCCCAACACATTCAATCCCGCCATGTTCGACACCCGCCGTCTCGTCGTGGCCCCTATCCTTATCATTGCAGGATTTGTGGTGGAAATTGTCGCCATCATGTTTAAAGGCAAAAAACAATAAGACATGGCAGAAACACTTTCCTGGTTCGAAGCGTTGATTCTCGGCATCATTCAAGGATTGACAGAATACCTGCCCGTCTCTTCCTCGGGCCATCTCGCCATAGGACAATCCCTTTTCGGCCTCAACGACGGCGAAGGCCAGCTGGCATTTACCGTCTTGCTTCATATTGCCACGGTGCTTAGCACTGTCGTCATCCTCTGGCGCGAAATCGTGTGGATATTCCAAGATCTCTTCAAATGGAAATGGAACGAGGGCACTCGCTATGCCGTCAACATCCTCATCTCCATGATTCCCGTGGGTGTTGTTGGTCTGCTCTTCAAAGACAAAGTGGAAGCCATCTTCGGCAGCGGTCTCCTTGTCGTGGGCATCTGCCTGCTTGTCACCGCCGCTCTGTTAGCCTTCTCCTACTGGGCCAAACCTCGCCAAAGAGAAAACATTTCTCCCCTCCACGCCTTCATCATCGGCATCGCCCAGGCCCTCGCCGTCCTGCCCGGTCTCTCCCGTTCTGGCTCTACCATCGCCACGGGCCTACTCCTCGGCAATAAAAAAGAACGCCTTGCACAGTTCTCTTTCCTCATGGTCATCCCGCCCATCCTCGGTGAAGCCCTGCTCGACGTGAAAGACATGGCCGAGGTGGGAATCAGCGCATCCCTTGGCGGTATCAGCCCAGTGGCAGCACTCATAGGCTTCGTGGCCGCCTTTGTGGTGGGATGCATAGCATGTAAATGGATGATTGACATAGTAAAGAAAGGAAAACTTATCTGGTTTGCACTCTACTGCGCTGTGGTGGGTCTCACAACTATCTTCTTCAGTCTATAGCCCGTAAAACGGCCCACTATGCTCAGTACCGAACAGCTTCTCGCAGGTCTCATCCTCCCTGTCGACAAACCCCGCCAGTGGACCTCATTCCAGGCGGTGAACAAAATCAAGGCCGTAGTGCGCAACCTCTACGGCCTTAAAAAATTCAAGATTGGCCATGCCGGCACCCTCGACCCGCTGGCCACTGGCCTTCTCCTCGTCTGCATCGGCAAAACCACCAAGGAAATTCCTCGCCTGCAGGATGGCGACAAAGTATACACTGGTACATTCGTCCTTGGCGCCACCACACCATGTTTCGACCTCGAGCGCCCCGTTGACCAATATTTTCCCTACGAACATATCACCCCCGAACTGTTGCAAGAGAAAACGCGCGAGTTTACTGGCACCATTCTTCAAGTGCCACCCATGTTCAGTGCCGTCAAAATCGCTGGCCAACGCGCCTATGAGTACGCACGCACCGACGACCCCTCAGTGACCATCCTACCAAAACCCGTCAACGTCTACAGCTTTGAAATCACCGCATTCCGAGAAGGCTCAAACACCATACGCCCTATAGTCCCTATAGAGTCCATAAACCCTTCTGCCAAAAACCTCTATTGCCACCCCCTCGGCGAAGTCCCTGACCATCTGCCGCAGGCCGATTTCCGTATCCATTGCGGCAAAGGAACCTACATCCGCTCCCTGGCCCGCGACCTCGGTATAGCCCTCGGCTCAGGAGCCTTCCTCTGTGCCCTTCGTCGCGAACAAGTTGGTACCTACAACGTCGACAAAGCCCTGCAGCTCGATAACATCCAGCACTACCTGGAACAGCTTTAACCCACTGCCTGTTAACATTTCTCCTTCCGATTCCTCTCACGCAGTACTTAGAATGCATGGTAAAATCACTGCAAAATACATGCAGGACGATGAGTTTCAGTACATTTTTTTTCGCCATGTGGAAAAAAAATGCTATCTTTGCATTTGCTCTCTTGAATGGAAAGCAAAAGATTTAAACCTTTAACTTATTATTACATAAGTAGTTCTACAAACAAAAACCCATTATGATGGAAGAGACCAACACCCTGCAGAACGCCATAGACGCCCTGCCGAACACTGAGAACGCCGCTGCCAAGGCAGCCGAAACCCCTATCGCCCCCGCCGAGCCCATGGAGACGCCCGTCGTCGCCGATGCCCCAGCCACCGAGGCAACTGAAGTGGCACCTGCCGCTGAAGTAGAAGCCAACGCCCCTGCCGCCGAACCTGAGGCCGAGGCCGAACCCGAACCCGACTACAGCACCTGCACCCGCGAGGAGCTGGTCGAGGCCATGAAGGAACTTATGGGCCAGGACGTCCAGAAAATCAAGAACCGTGTAGCCTCCATCCGCACCCGTTTTAACGAACTGAACCGCGAGGTGCAGAACGCAGCCTTCGAAAAGTTCATTGCCGATGGTGGCAACAAGGACGAGTACCAGTACGAGAACGATGCCGTGGCCGAAGAGATGCACCGACTGCACGACCAATACCGCGCTGCAAGGCAGAAATATATGGAGGAGATCGAGGCCCAGAAACAGCGCAACCTCGAGGCCAAGCAGGCCCTCATCGAAGAGATGCGCCAGCTCATCGACTCCGAGGAAGAGCAGGTACGCACCGCCATGGATAAGTTCAACAACATCCAGGAGCGTTGGAAAGCCATCGGCGAGGTGCCCCGCGAGCAGATGAACGACCTCTGGCAGAACTACCACTTCCAGATTGAACAATTCTTCAATAAACTGAAAATAAACCGCGAGCTCCGCGCCCTCGACCAGAAGCGCAACCTTGAGGAGAAAATAAAACTTTGCGAAAGCGCCGAAGAACTCATCATGGAGCCCTCTGTGACCAAAGCGTTCAAAGGCCTGCAGGACCTCCGCGCCCGCTGGAAAGAAATCGGACCTGTGCCCACCGAGCAGAACGAGGACATCTGGCAGCGTTTCTGCAACGCCGCCAACCAGATCGACGAGCGCCGCAAGGAATACTACGACCAGCGAAAAGAAGAGTTGGACAACAACCTGCTGGCCAAGCAGGCCCTGATCGACAAGGCCGTCGAACTGACCGAGAAGCGTCCCGAAACCACCAAGGAATGGAACGACACCACCACCGCCCTCGACGAACTGCTGAAGGTGTGGAAGACCATAGGTCCCGTTCCCCGCGAAGTGAACGAGGAAATCTGGACCAAATTCAAAGGCATGATCGACAAGCACTACAGCGACAAGAAGGAATACTTCGGCACCATCCGCGACGAGCAGGAATCCAACTACCAGAAGAAAGTGGACCTCTGCCTCAAGGCCGAAGCCATCGCCAAACGCGAGGATTGGAAACATGCCACCGAGGAGCTGCTCCAGCTGCAACAGGAGTGGAAGTCCATCGGCTCCACCAGCCGCAAGGTGAGCGAGAAAGTGTGGCAACGCTTCCGCAAAGCCTGCGACGAGTTCTTTGCCAAGAAAGGGGAATTCTTTGCCGAACGTCGCAGTTCGGAACATGAGAACCTCGCCGCCAAGGAGGCCATCATCGCCGAACTCAAGGCCCACCAATTCGGCGACAACCGCGAGGAGAACCTCAGCGCCATCAAAGAGTTCCAGCGCCGCTGGGCGGAAGTGGGCTTTGTACCCATGACCGACAAGGAGAGACTGCAGAAGGAGTTCCGCGGCGAAATCGACCGCATCTTTGAACAACTGAAAATCAGCGCCCGCGAGGCCGAAGAGACCGCCTACCGCGAGCGTATACGCAACGCCGGTGGCGATGCACGCCGTTTCGTCAACAATGAGAAACAAGAACTTCAGGAAAAAATCGAGAAATTGCGCAGCGACCTGGCCCTCTGGGAGAACAACCTGGGATTCCTGGCTTCGAGCAAGCAGGCCGAGCTGTTGAAGCAGGAATTCGAGAAAAAGATGCAGGGAGCCCGCCAGCAGATTGCACTGATGCAGGCAAAGCTCCGTATACTCAACGAGGCCGAAAAAGAAGAAAAAGAAGACGTTTCTAAAAATGCCGAATAAGGGTTTACATAGACTCCACCAAATGCGGAGACACACAAGGTTGTGTCTCCGCATTGTTGAGTTGGCTTTGCTTGTCACTGCCTGCGGCCACCATGCCGAACCTGTGACAATACATCGCTTCGAACAGTTTTTGTTTGCCGGACAAGGCAATGCCGCTGATTTCACCACACCTCTGCTCAACTACAATCCCGACGACCCTGCCTTCATGGCCGCACTCGACGACTTTGTGAACGACCCCTCCGTGCGCCGCATCTACACCGTCACCGACAGCCTCTACCACGACCTCTCGTGGCTCGAGCAGGAACTGGGCGACGCCATGGCCCGCACCGAGGAGCTGTGCCCCGAGATGAACGTCCAGCACTTCTACACCCTTGTCACCGCCGACCTCGGCAACTACCCCAACCGCGTCTTCGGCAACCTCACCGACATGGCCATCAGCCTCGACAACTACACCCTCGGCCATGTGGACGAGATGCAGCGCTTCGGCATACCAGCCTATATCACCCGCCTCTGCCGCCGCGAATACATCGCCTCCGACGTGATGGCCTCCGCCGCCCGCAGCCACATCGAACTGCCCGACGGCGACCTGACCTTTCTGGACTACGCCATCGCCGAAGGCAAAACACTCTACTTCCTCGATCAGGTGCTACCGTCAACGCCCGACACCATCAAGCTCCGCTACACCAAAGCCCAGCTGGACTGGATGCAGGAGAACGCAGAGAATGTCTGGGGCTGGCTGATACAGAACAAGATGCTCTTCAGCAGCGACATGACACAACTGAACAACCTCGTCGACGACGCCCCGAAGACCAATGCCTTCGGCGAAGGGTCGGCCCCACGCACCAATGCCTGGCTCGGATGGCAGATTGTGAAACAATACATGAAAAAGATCGGCGTGTCGGTGAGCGAACTCTTCGCCGACACCGACAGCCGCAAGATACTCGAAACCTCAGGGTGGAGACCTTGAGAGTTATGAGCTATGAGCTATGAGTTAAGAATCATGAAAAAGAAAGCACATAACACATACATCTACCTGCTGTACAAGCTGCTGCTTGCATTCGGCGCACTGGAGGCCATGCAGATACTCTTCCATGCCGCCAACAGCCATATCTTCCCCCTCGAGACCTTCGGCGAATGGGCCGGAGTGCTCTGGGGCAACCTGGTGTTCGGACTGGCAACGGTCTGCATGGTGCTGGCTCCTTTCGCCCTGCTGATGCTGCTGCCCACCAAAGCCCGCTGGCAACGGTGGTACCGCATCATCACCGAGGTGTTCTACGTACTTCCCGTGCTGTTCCTCCTGGTGGCCCGCGCTGCCGACTCGGCCTACTACCAGTACACCTACCACATGCTCTCCAACGAAATCTTCGCCTACCTCGGCAACAGTGGTCCAATGGACAAGATGATACCCCACTTCATGGTGAACTACTGGTATGCCTTCGTCTTCGGCATCCTCATCATTGTGGCCTTCTTCGTTGTCAACCATCGCATTCGCCTCGCCAAGCGCAACCCCAACACCGCGATGACCAACGATTTGATCGGCCTCGGCGTCGGACTGCTTGTGGTGTGGTTCCTCATGCGCGGCGGCTTCGGCCCCTTCATCCAGCCCGAGGACGCCACCCGCTACTGCCAGCCGAAGAACATACCCCTGGTGAGCAACAGCGGCTACAACATCGTCCGCACCCTCATGCGCCCGCAACTGGAGCCGCACAACTACATGCCCCAGCGCACCGCCGACCAACTCTTCACCCCCGAAAACATCCCCCTGGCCGCCAAGACGGCCCCCGTGCTCGACACCACCCCCGACAGCCTCCGCACCCTGCCGCCCAACGTGGTGCTCATCATCGTGGAAAGCTTCGGGCAGGAATACAGCGGCATCTACAACCACCAGCCCGGCGCCGACACACGCACACCCTTCCTCGACTCTCTGGCACGCTATAGCACCGTCTATCAGGGCCGTTCCAACGGTAAACGCTCCATCGAGGGCATCACCGCCATCAACACCGGCATCCCCACCTGGATGTACGTCCCCTTCGTCAACAGCACCTATCGCAACGACAGCATCCAAGGCATCCCCACCGTGCTCAACCGCCACGGCTACCACACCGCTTTCTTCCACGGCAGCCACAACGGCGTGATGGACTTCGACAAGGTCTGCTCCCGCATCGGCTACAACGAATACCTCGGCAAGAACGAGTTCGAGGCCGACCCCAAGAGCCGCCCCGAGGACTTCGACGGCGTGTGGGGCATCTACGACGAGCCTTTCCTGCAGTATGTCGTGCGCCGCACCAGCACATTCCGACAGCCCTTCCTCACCACCGTCTTCACCGTCACCAGCCACGACCCCTTCCCCCTCCCCGACCAGTACAAGGACCGCTTCCCCGAAGGCCCCCACCCCATCCTCAAGTGCGTGGAATACATGGACAACGCCCTCCGCAAGTTCTTCGACGAGGCCCGCCGCCAACCCTGGTTCTCCAACACTATCTTCATCATCACCGCCGACCACAGCGGCCCCGGCATCAGCCCCGAGTACCACGGCTACGACGGCTGGTACCGCATACCCATGGTCGTCTTCGACGCACGCAACCCCCAGGGCCGTGTGTCGCAACGCATCGTCCAGCAGACCGACCTCCTGCCTTCCATCATCGACTGGCTGGGCTTCGACGATCGCACCCTCGCCTTCGGCCAAAGTGTCGCGCAGAACCCTGAACAAGGATGGCAGGTTTACTTCGGCAACGACTACTTCTGCATGGTCAGCAACAACCCCTCCAACCCTGCCCGGCACGACATCACCGTCATCAGCGGCATGCGCAGGGACGACACCGACGAAAGTCATATACAATGCACCCACGAGGAAGGCACCCCCGAGAACCTGCGCTTCCTCAAAGCCGTGGTGCAACAATACTTCCACCGAGTGATGAACAACAAACTTACAGCGAAATGAAAAAGAAAACCATCTTTGTGGTCAACCCCATCTCGGGCGTGGGCCGCCAAAAAAAAATTGAAACAATACTGAAGGACAACCTCAATCAGGACCTTTTCGACTATTCGGTGTGCTACACCGAACATATACACCATGGCACCGAGATAGCCCGCAAGGCCGTAGAGCAGGGGTATGACTGCGTTGTCGCCGTGGGAGGCGACGGCAGCATCAACGATGTGGCACAAGGCCTGAAGGACACCGGCATCACCATGGGCATCATCCCCTGCGGCAGCGGCAACGGCCTGGCACGGTCGCTCAAGATACCTCTCAAACCCACCCTTGCGGTGCGCCTGCTCAACCAACAGAACGAGCAACTCATCGACTCCATTGTCATCAACAACAAGTGGATTTCCGTCAGCGCCGCCGGCGTAGGTTTTGATGCCTATATCGCACGCTTGATGCATGCCGCCAAAACAAGGGGCTTTGCCGCATACACCAACCTCATTCTCAGAGAATACGCCAGCTATCAATGCAATACCTACCGCATTACTATCGACGGCCGCACCATCGACCGCAATGCGTGGTTCATCGCCATTGCCAACGGGCGCCAATATGGATACAACCTTGCCGTTGCCCCGAAAGCCAGCCTCTGCGACGGACTCATCGACATCAGCATCATCGACAAGGTGCCTCTCGACCACATCCTCATCACAGCCCCCATGGCGTTCATGAACCTGCTGGACCACTCGCAGCATGTTGAGACGTTCCGTGCCAAAGAGATTACCATTGAGGGCAATGTACACAAATGGGTCAACATCGACGGCGAAGGGGAGAATCTGGGCAAAGAGCTCCACTTCATCAATCATCCCAAATCCGTTAAAATTTTCGCTCACAAATGATTGTATACTCCACCAATCCCGACTTCAACTTCCAAGACACCACGCCCGAAGTGGAGACTTTGGCCCCCGAGCGGCAGAAACTGCGTGTAGCCATCGAGCGCAAAGGGCGCGGCGGCAAGACAGCCACGGTGGTACGCGGATTTGTCGGTACAGACGACGACCTGCAGGCCCTTGCCAAGATGCTGAAGACCCGCCTGGGAACCGGGGGCAGCGCCAAGGAGGGCGAGATAATCATCCAGGGCGAAGTCAAAGAAAAGACCGTCGCCCTGCTGCTGTCCCTGGGCTACAGCAATAGCAAATAAAAGATTTCCTTTCCCTGATTTCCAGACCTCGAGCCCTATCTTCCCTTCACACGTCCGCCCTTGTAGAAATGCTTTTTCCAGTAGGTGTTGTCCAGACGGCTGACGCTGACGCCATTGCTGGTGGAGGAGTGGGCGAAGAGTTCGTCCTTGAGGTAGATGCCCACGTGCGACACCTTACCCTTGCTGTTGGTGAAGAATACCAGGTCGCCTTCGCGCAGCTGGGCTTTGGAGATGAGGTTGACATTGCGCAGCATATCGTTGGCCGTGCGGTTGAGGCTGATGCCGTAGACCTGCTTGTAGATGGTGCCCACGAAGGCGGAGCAGTCGATACCGTTGCGGTCGGTGCCGCCGTATTTGTAGGGCACGCCCAGCCATGAATTGATGGCCTCGTAGAGGGCCATGTTGTCGTTGGCACTGTAGGTGAGCCCCAAGGGGTTCTTGCCGGTCTGGGAGCCGGAGGGCTTGTTCACAGGGCGGGCAATGACGGGGGTCTCGTCGACCATTTCGTCGACATAGAGCTGGCCGATGATGAAATCCTCCTCCTCGAGGTCGCGTGCCATGAAAGCCTTGAGGCTGTCGCACGAAACAAAGAGGGAAAACGAAACGACGAAAACGAAAAAGCCGATTCCCGTCTTCCATCTCCGAAGCTTCATTTCTCTTTCCTCCTGTCTCATTGGTATCATTTTTCTTTAATAACAAATATATCCTCGTCGGAGCGTTTCATGTAGTAGTTTTCGCGGCCGTAGTGCTCTATGGCGTCAAGGTTGCCGCGGAGGGCGGCGTTGTTCACGCTGTCCTGCACTATGTCCTTGCGGAGCTGGGCCTCTTCGCTGCGCAATTCGTTCACCTGGCGGCTGAGCTTCATCGTGACGAGGAGGTTGTTCTCGTCGATGAAGAGAATCACAAGGGCGAAAACGGCAAAAGCCACCCAGTATTTCAGTCCTTTTATTTTGAGCAGTTTCTTCATGCTTATCTCACTTTGAGGCGCTGTCCGACATTGATGCGGTCGCGTTTCAGACCGTTGAGTTTCTTGAGTTTCTGCACGGTGATGCCGTATTTGCGGGAAATGGAGGAGAGAGTGTCGCCCTTCCTGACGGTGTGGTAGCGCCCGCTGCCGCCCTTGGAGGCGGAAGCCTTGGACCCTTTCTGCTTGACGGGTTCAACCGACAGGGGGCGCCGCGAGAGGCTGTCCTGCGAACGGAGGTAGATGGAGTCCTGGTTGGCGATGAACAGTTCCAGCTTGGCGACGGGGAGACACAGCGTGTAGCGGCCCGACGAGGCGGGGATATAGTCTGTGCGGTACTGGGGATTCAGCGTGTGCAGCTCGTCGGCCTCCACGCCCGTATACTCCTGCACGTAGTCAAACAGCACGTCGCGTTCCAGCACGAGGGTGTCGGTGTGCACGGGCACTTTGATTTGCTGGGGGCGCAGGCCGTGGAGCTGGTAGAAGTTCATCACATAAGTCACGGCGATGAAGGCGGGGATATAGCCGCGGGTCTCGCGCGGAAGGAAATAGTATATCTCCCAGAAATCGCGCTTGCCGCCGCTGCGGGCTATGGCCTTGTTGATGTTGCCGGGGCCGCAGTTGTAGGCAGCGATGGCGAGGGTCCAGTCGCCGAAGACCTTGTGCAGGTCGCTGAGGAAATGGGCGGCGGCATAGGTGGACTTGTAGGTGTCGCGGCGTTCGTCGACGACGGAGTTGACCTCCAGGCCGTAGTTCTTGCCGGTGCTGTACATGAACTGCCACAGGCCGGCGGCACCGGCGCGCGAGGTGGCGTTGGGGTTCATGGCGCTTTCCACAATGGTCAGGTACTTCAATTCCTCGGGGACCTCGTAGCGGCTCAGCGCGTCCTCGAAGAGGGGGTGGTAGTACTGGCCGAGGCTCAGCATGACATCCAGACGGCGCGACATGTACTTGAGGTAGAAGCGTATGTAGGAGCGGACCTCGCTGTTGAAGGTCATGGGGATGACCGTGTGAAGGCTGGCGAGGCGGTTGGCGATGACGGAATCGGGAAGCGCGTCGAACTCCTCGAGCGAGAGCTCGCGGCTGCTCAGCAGGCGGCTGTGGGAGAACTGGCGGAGGTAGTAGCTGCCGATGAGGCTGTCGTAGGCGTCGGTGTAGCGCTTGGTCATCATTTCCACCTCGTCGCCGTCAAAATCGCCCTGTGCCGTCGCCGGTCCCCCCAGCGCCAGCATCAGCAGCATCGCGGCAATATGGTGCATTTTCAGATTCATACCCCTCTTAACGCAAAAAAAACAATTATAGTATGCAAACCTTCAAAAAAAAAGCACCTTTGCCGTCCCTGTCGGCAAAGATGCCCATACGGAATACAATATCAGGCGCCTCACTGCACCACCACTTTCCTGACGGCGGTGGCCGTGGGGGTGGTGAGGCGGAGGAGGTAGGGGCCGGTGGCGAGGCGGCTGACGTCGAGCGTGGCTGTGGCACGGAAGTCGACGGCCATGATC
>CALGCG010000076.1 GCA_937884485.1 uncultured Bacteroidales bacterium | reverse complement strand
CCTATGAGATTCCCTGCATCGTCATCGCCAGGGGGATGGAATGTCCGCCTTCGCTGCTTGAGCAGGCAAAGCTGCACAGCGTGCCGGTGTTTTCCACGCAGGCGGAGACGAGCGTCTTTACCAGCAAGGCCATCACGTATCTGGACGAGGCGCTTGCGCCGAGGGTGACGCAGCACGGCGTGCTGGTGGATGTATACGGCGTCGGCGTGCTGCTCACCGGCGAAAGCGGCGTGGGCAAAAGCGCCATCGCCGAAGGCCTCGCCATACGCATCGCACAGGGCCAGGTGCCGCGCACCCTCTATGGCAAGCGCCTCCTCAGCCTCGACCTCGCCTCCCTCGTGGCCGGCACCAAATACCGCGGCCAGTTCGAGGAGCGCATGAAAGCCATCATCAACGAACTCGAGCAGAACCCCGACATCATCATCTTCATCGACGAAATCCACACCATCGTCGGCGCAGGCTCCGCCAGCGGCTCCCTCGACGCCAGCAACATGTTCAAGCCCGCCCTCGCCCGCGGCGTCATCCAGTGCATCGGCACCACCACCCTCGACGAGTACCGCCAGTACATCGAGAAGGACACCGCCCTCGAGCGCCGCTTCCAGAAGGTCCTCGTCGAACCCGCCACCCCCGAGGAGACCCTCGACATACTGCAGAACATCAAGGACAAATACGAGGCCCACCACCTCGTCCACTACTCCGACGCCGCCCTCAAAGCCTGTGTCGACCTCACCGAGCGCTACATCTCCGACCGTCTCCAGCCCGACAAGGCCATCGACGCCCTCGACGAAGCCGGCGCACGTGTGCACATCGCCAACATGCAGGTGCCCGAAGACATTGTCAACCTCGAGCAGGAAATATCGCACATCGAGGCGCAGAAAAAAGAAGTGCTCCTCTCCAAACGCTACTCCGAGGCCGCCGAACTCCGCGACCATGAACGCGACCTCCAGAACAAACTGGCCGACCTCAAACGCCAGTGGGACGCCGACCAGCGCCAGCGCAACATACAGGTCACCGACCAGGACATCGCAGCCGTCGTGGCCATGATGACTGGCGTGCCCATCGAGCGCATCGCCGAGAGCGAACAGGGACGCCTCCTCCACATGGAGACCCAGCTCAAAGACAGCGTCGTCGGCCAGGACCAGGCCATCAGCCAGATAGCCAAAGCCATCCGCCGCAACCGCGCCGGCCTCAAAGACCCCAACCGCCCCATCGGCTCCTTCCTCTTCCTCGGCCCCACGGGCGTCGGCAAAACCTACCTCACCAAAATCCTCGCCCGCTACCTCTTCGACAGCGAAAGCGCCATGATACGCATCGACATGAGCGAATACATGGAGAAATTCGCCGTCAGCCGCCTCATCGGAGCGCCTCCGGGATACGTCGGCTACGAGGAAGGCGGCCAGCTCACCGAGCGCGTGCGCCGCAAACCCTACTCCATCGTCCTCCTCGACGAAATAGAAAAGGCGCACCCCGACGTCTTCAACGTCCTCCTCCAGGTCCTCGACGACGGCGTCCTCACCGACGGCATCGGCCGCAAGGTCGACTTCAAGAACACCATCATCATCATGACCTCCAACATCGGCTCGCGCCAGCTCAAGGACTTCGGCACAGGCGTCGGCTTCAACACCGCCGCCCGCGAGGCCGAGAAGGCCGACCTGCAGCGCGACGTCATCGAGAAGAGCCTCAAGAAAACCTTCGCCCCAGAATTCATCAACCGTATCGACGACATCATCTACTTCAACTCCCTCCAGCGCGAAGACATACACCGCATTATCGACATCGAGCTCCGCGGCCTCTTCGGCCGTATCCGCCAAATGGGCTTCGAGGTCGACATGGACGAGCGCGCCAAGGACTTCATCGTCGCCAAGGGATGGGACGAAAACTACGGCGCCCGGCCGCTGCGCCGCGCCATACAGCGCTACATCGAGGACGACCTCGCCGACCAAATCATCAAGGCCGACATCCTCCCTGCCGACACCATCCACATCACGGCCGACGACGACCACGTCTTCTTCAACATCGAAAAAGGCGAAACCTCGCGTCAACTCGACGAAGCCCTCGCCTCCGAAAACGACGCGAAACAAAAGACCGAAACCGTCGACTCCTGATTTCCCCGCCCGCACCGACGGTGCCCCCCTCTTCTTCTGTAGAGACGCGGCATGCCGCGTCTCTACAGATAGGGAAAAATTCGCCCCCGATTCGCCCCTTATTCGGCCCTTCTTATATAGTTCTTATATCGTTCT
>CALGCG010000075.1 GCA_937884485.1 uncultured Bacteroidales bacterium | reverse complement strand
CCGCCGCATCGACAATCAGCTGCGCGGCCGTGCCGGCCGTCAGGGCGACCCCGGCTCCACCCAGTTCTTCATCTCCCTGGAGGACGACCTGATGCGCCTCTTCGGCAGTGAGCGTATCGCCTCCGTGATGGACCGTATGGGTCTGCAGGAGGGCGAGGTCATCCAGCACTCGATGATCACCAAGCAGATTGAGCGTGCGCAGAAGAAGGTGGAAGAGAACAACTTCGGCATGCGTAAGCGCCTGCTGGAGTACGACGACGTGATGAACAACCAGCGCACCGTCATCTACAACAAGCGCCGCAACGCCCTCTATGGCGACCGCCTGTCGATCGACATCAGCAACATGTTCTACGACACCTGCGAGCTGCTCTACAGCGAAGGCAGCGACTGGGAGGAGTTCAAGCTGGAGGTCATCAAGGTGTTTGCTCACGAGGTGCCGATGAGCGAGGAGGACTTCCTGTCGCTCAAGCGCAAGGATGCCATCCAGCTGCTCTACGAGCAGTGCTACAGTGCCTACAAGGAGCGCATGCAGAAGCTCTGCGAGCAGGCGTGGCCCTTCATCAAGAACATTGCCGAGAACACGCGCTACATCAATGTGGCCTTCCCCATCACCGACGGCAAGAAGACGCTGAACACCATTGTGCCGCTGAAGAAAGCCTATGAGACCAAGGGTCGCGAGGTGCAGCTGAGCATCGAGAAGGGCATCACGCTGGCCATCATCGACGACCTGTGGAAAGAACACCTGCGCCAGCTTGACGACCTGCGCCAGAGTGTGCAGAACGCCGCCTACGAGCAGAAGGACCCGTTGCTCATCTACAAGTTCGAAAGCTTCAAGCTCTTCGAGCAGATGCTGCTCGACATCAACCGCGAGATTACCAGTTTCCTGAGCCGTGCGCAGCTGCCCATGCCCAAGGAGGACGAGGTGCGCGAGGCACGTCAGCCCCAGGCTCCGCAGAAGGGTCTGCGTGCCGGCAGACAGAACGACTTCGACCGCGCCGCCGCGCAGCAGCGTCAGGCCATCGACCAGAGCAGCCAGCAGCCGCAGAAGGTGATGCCTGTGCACGTGGACAAGAAGGTGGGCCGCAACGACCCGTGCCCCTGCGGCAGCGGCAAGAAGTACAAGAACTGCCACGGCCGCGACTTGGCGGAATAGGTAAGGTTTAAAGTTTAAGGTTTAAATTTAAGGCCTGGATAGAGTTAAAAAGAAATGGGGCCCCGCGCGCAGCGCGGGGCCCCTGTCTTTAATAATTATATACGTTACAAAGATTTTAGTCTAAAATTTGTCCATTACACCAAACCTTCCAAAACAATAAATCGGTCAATATCGCATAATTATGTCACCGGAAATTACAATATCACAAACAAGAAACGGCACTCTTTTTCATGGTGCCGCTTTTTTCCTGGTTTTAATATTATCGGAATAGTTACTTTTTTATACATAAAGGTTTTTCATAAACCTTTTTTTTTATGTGAAGCGAGGCGGTCACGAGTTGGCTGCCTCTTTTTATCTTATTACAAGGATTGTTGGCGGTCGTAACCTGCCCGTATCTTATTGAGAATGCGGCATACCGTGTCGTAGACCTCTCTACCTTCCGAGTAATCAGCCATGCACATGAAATCCACACGGTTAGCATTGATGAGTTTCGTAGCCGTGGCTTTCTTCTTTGGGTCTCCATATACGGCAATGGCATGGCCACCTTGTGACTTCACCACGCTCATTGAAGGAACGTCTGTCTCTCCATCACCGAAGTATATCATCCGCTCGAAAGGAATAGGCCGGTCTTCTTTGGCGACATATTCGTTGATTTTCTTGTTATCACTGACCTCCTTGATTCCCTTGTTGATTTTGAAAAGGAACTGTGTCTTGGTGGTGTAATCCACGGCAACGGCTGGCCAATAGGCATTCCCTTCCGTGTCGTATAGGAAGGAGCAGGCATAGATATTCTCAAATTCTTTGGCGATAGAGGTGCCTTCTACCATTTCCTTCAAACCAGAGGAGTTGATGTAATGCTGGATATTCAAGCCTATTGATTTGCCATACTGGTTGATAAGCGAGAACCATTCCTCGACCCCTTGGTATAGTTTTATCATTGAACCGAACTTTCTGAAATTATCGCGTTTCAACGATATTCCATTTGCCTTTGCCTCTTGGAGCATCAGGTACATATAGCAAAGTATGGTGCTGGCATCGTTGCCGACTGCCATCTCATACGTTCTGTTCCAGAACTCATTGGGGTCTTTGCCGATGGCTTGCACAAAACCGAACTCCTGCATATTCCCAGGTGCCAGTGTGCCGTCGAAATCGTAGACCAATGCCACATTGATACTATCCTCTTTTGTCATATTCCTTGATTTTGAGATTGCAAAGATACGAAAAATTTATGATACTCTCGTCACATCACACAAAGTGGCTGTACAAGGGAACTACAAGAAACCTGTCTGCCATATCTGGATTCTCCCAATAAATCTGTTGGACAATACCCATTTTCCAGTATGTGTTGTGGTCGTGGGTAATCCACATCTGTTTCCCATCAATCAAGAACTTGGATGATTGTGAGGAACGCTTGGGCTTTTCATCGAAGAGAATGGTGTAGTCGAACCGATTGTTCTGTTGCATCCTGTACACCAACTCAATGTGCCGCTCAATAAAGATATGGAATGTCTGTGCCGCGCAAATACCACGTATCTCGCTACTATTGTCGATTTTAATGCTGAAGTTTACCGGTTCACGATTGTCTATTGACACATTTGTTTGGGGCATATCCTCCTTGTCAATATCCCTTAAACTTAGATAATGGAAGAAACTGTTCACCATTTCCTCATCTTCGTCGAACTTGTTGCTGCGCCCAAGTGGAATATTGACAGCATGTATTAACCGGCCATCACGATTATAGGCAGCCCAAGAGTGGCCGTTGGTGAGTATGCCGTATTTGGCTGTGGCAAAACGAGGGTCTTGCAAATACTTCATCAACTGCTTGCGTTCCCCTTCTTTGAGGAAGGTATTCAAAGACTTCACCTCGATGATAAACCGGCACACATTATCCTTGAACAGGGCGTAATCAACCCTTTGTGCGCTTGATTTGCATTTCGCCTCTCTGTATAGGGTGTTATTGTCCATTCTCCATCCCAATGCCTTGATGATAGGGTCAACCATCTCGGCGCGGATATTGGCTTCATTATCATTGAAATGATAGCCATACAACTGGAAATGACTGGCAACTTCCATAATAATCTGTCCTACGGGAGTGTGTTTGATTTTTTTAGTGTTTTCTTTCATATTATTATTGTTTAATGGATTAACAATTCACATTTTCGGTCATAAATGGAGGTGGTATCAATGATGGCATCGATGTCGGTGTCAGCAAAAGTGTTGGAGAACTCCTTCCAGTCCATAAGATTTGGCATCAACTCGGCATTTGACATTCCGATGCTGGAGAGGTCAATCTTTTCGGTTTTGACGGGTATTTTGGCCAGTTTGTAGTATCTACGCTCGCGTTCAAGCTCTACGATGGAATAGACCACATCGGACAGGATCTCCTCTTTGTGGTTGTTATCATACACTCCAAGATTGAAAAGTGCCATACGGTCGTGTTTCTTGCCTTTCTCCACCAACATTGTGAGCGAAACGCCACAAAGAAGGTCGTCATCGAACTGGATATTGCATAGGCGCTGATGAGCCAGAGGGTGGTCAGCACGGAGCAGCGGCTGGAGGTCGTTCACAGCCTGCCAGTAGCCGTTATATGGTTTCCCTATGCTCTCGCACATCACCTCAATCATGCTGCGCAGATAATTGAATGCCTGCTTTCTCGCCGATAATGGGTCATCACCGACAAATTGTTTAAGGTCGTGATAGGCATTTTGTTGTTTGTGTTTTGCATATTCAAGTTCGTCGGTAAAGGTTTTCTTGAATGGATTCTTCCATAAAGAGGTTTCTACCTCATAATGGAAGACATATTTTGTGTTATCTGTACTCATAGCGTTATCTGTGGTCTGGGTTAATGCAGTTCGGGGTATGGGTTGGGAAAACACCATCCCCGAACTGCAAAAAGAGTAAATTACTTCTTGGTTAAGCCGGACACCTCATCCGACAGTTTCTTGTAGGTCTCCTCGCAGAGTTTGTTCCATAAACTGGTACGGAAACGGCAGGGTTTTTGGTACGAGAAATCTTTGAACTGGATGTAATCGAAATACTTGATAAAGAACGCTTCGGTGAAGAAACTTTCGTCATCCAGTCCTCCGTTATCCACCAGCGCACTCCAGTCGATACGCTCTTTGAACTCCTCAACCAGACCAGGAGTCCATCCCGACTGGCCAGAGAGTTCCGACCAATCCCAGTAATCTGCGAATGCGCGGATAATCTCCGGCTGGAAGAGATGGTTGCTGTCGTTCTGCGACAACTCTTTCCAGTTCAAACGGTTTTTGAAGCGCTCAATCAGAGAGATGCTCCAGGCCACATTTTCGTTGGTGGACACCAAGTTCCAGTCCACGTTGTTCTTGAAGCGTTCAAGCTGTTCCTCATTCCAGGGGAACTCCTCGGACATCTGCTTCCACGCGCCAATTGAGCGCAACTCATTCAATGCTTCCATTGACAATTTGTTGTTGTTCATAAATTTTTGAATTTTAATAATTAAACATACAGACTTTACGTCTGGGAATTACTTATTAATCATAATAGACCCGATAGGTGCTATATCGGACATCGATGGTTCTTACCGTAATGATCGTTCCTTCTTGGGCTTCATTATTCTTGTGCATAGCCCACAGCCCTTCAATACAGTTCTTGTTGGGGTGTATTCGGCCAGAATATTTTTGCCCTGTCACATCTATGAAAGTGACATCCTCGCCGTGCAATGGAAAAATTTCGGCACTGTCTTCGCTAAACCAAATCTCTCCAAATTTCACCTCGTCTAATGCTAATTCTTTAATAAACATTGTTTTGTTTTTTTTAGGAGTTTCGTGCTACCTATTATTATCTTTTACATTGAGATTGTTTGGTTGATTGAGAAATTCATAAATCCTATGTATCATAAAACCTATGACTTGAAAAATCATAAATATTCTGCTGCAAAATTCCATTGGAAAATGCAATCAAAAAACTGTTGGAAGGAGCAATCAAAAAGTTGATGAGGGAAAATCTCACACTTTATTATCTCGTTTCTGAAAATTATTAGACGAAATCCAGTGTTAAAATTATTTTAACACAATAAAACGCTAATAATAAGCGAATTATCAAATGTTAAACTTTCTTAAATCGAAAATCTCACACACCAGTAAGTACACACCAGTATTTTTTTTGACGTTTTTCCACCTTTCGGAGGAAGGGATGGAACACCTTTCAGCCCTATTTCTATACATCTTTTGAGTCATTCTTTTGGATGATGCAAAATTATCCAAAACACGCTGATTCAAAATGTTTTATACCTTAAAAATAGTGCGTAATTTTGCATCGTAAAATTTATATCGCACGATGTAGGGACGCATGAAAATAGATGATACCGATGCCTTTACCGCCTACGGAGTGTACCTCTAGGACGGCAGCGGCAAGGCATTGGTATAGATGTCGCCGTTGAAGGCCGTGGCCTACAACGACAGGGGCCCCGCGCGCAGCGCGGGGCCCTATTTCGTTTCAATTTTCAACTTTCATTTTTCAATTTTAAATGGTCCGAAGGCCGACTGTTCGGTGAGTGGATAGCCGGGAAGTTTGCTGAGGCTCCAGTAGAGTTTGTAGCGGAAGCTGAGGACGAAGACCGCGGCGAACCAGAGCACGGCAATCACCCAGTCGTGCCAGAGGAAGAGCGATCCGTCGAAGACGCCTCCGAAGAAGTAGCAGCAGGCGATGGCCCCCGCGCCCAGCGAGGTGACGAGTCCGGCGTTGTAGGGTGTGCGCAGGCGAATGGGGAAGAGGACGCAGTGCATCAGCACCTCGGCGAAGAGGAATATGAAGGCCGCCAGCGTCATGAAACGCACTCCCGTCAGGCAGAGGGGGAGCACATAGACGAGCAGGAGGAAGCCCCAGTTGCCGTACATGGAGCTGAGGTTGTTGACGTTCCACTTGCGCATGGCCACCTGCATCATTCGTGTTGTGTCGCCCCCCTGCATCAGTTCGAACCATGTGTTGGCACTTTGTCCCTGCAGGTGAAAGAGATAGCCGACCGCCTTGGTTTCCCCGAGCTGTTCACTTTCCGCAAATATTTCAAGACGCACACCGGTGTTTCCCCGACCGATTACCGCAAAGGGCGGGGATGATGGGCGTGGTGCAAAAAGAACACTGCGAGGGCTGTGGTTTGGGCCTTCGCAGTGTAGATGACGGGGTCTGGCATTCCGAAAGGAGGTTTATTCGGCGGAGATGAACTTGCCGTCGACCTCGAAGTTGAGGACCTTTTCGTCTTTCACTTTCTTCCACCAGAGGAAGCCTTTTTTCAAAACGATGTGCGATTGGTAGGTCATTTTGTTGCGGGCTTTGCGCACCCAAAGCATCTCAATGGTGTATTTGGGGTAGTTGGCCTTGATGTAGGAGGTGATGGACTGCGGATAGTGGTCCTCGATGATGTAGTGGGTCTCCATGCCTTTGTTCGAGAATACCATGGCCTGGCGCGATTTCTCGTTGTCGAGGTAGGTGACCTTGAAGGTGTTCTCGTCCATCTGGTACCATTCCACATTTGAGGACTCTTTGACTTGACGATGGAAGTCTCTCACATAAGATACTTTGACGTCCTTTTCGGCGACCCTTTTCTGGGCCATCAGAGCACCCTGGCTGAGCAGGAGTGCCATTGCGATAAGTGCTATCTTTTTCATATCTAATATTTTATTTGTTTCTTTGTGTTGGACTACAAACTGCAAATATACGATTTTTTTTGATTTAACGGCGAAAAGTTCTTTTTTTAACGGCGAATTACTCTAATTTTCGCGGGTTAATTACAAGCGAATTACTCGAATCTGTGATATCTGTGTGACGTTTTAGAGGGTTTGGGCGAGTTGGGCGAGGACTTGTTCGCCGTCGCGGATGGTCTGTGTACACCAGTGAAGTTTGAGGTCGAGGATCTCCTCGGGCGAGAGCTGCCAGTGGATGTCGTTGCTGGCGCGGAGGCGCGAGGTAAGGGCAAAGAGGGAGAGGGCGGCGCAGACGGAGATGTTGAAGCTCTCGGTGAATCCAAACATGGGTATTTTGACGTAGGCGTCGGCGAGGTCGATGGCTTGTTGGGAGAGTCCGGTGAGCTCGGTGCCGAAGACGAGGACGGTGGGCTGGGAGATGTCGAGGTCGTTGATGAGGGTGTCGTCATTGTGGGGAGTGGTGGCCACGATGCGATAGCCCATTTCGTGGAGGCGTCGGTAGGCTGATGGGGTGTCGGGGTAGGAGAAGTAGTCGACCCACTTCGAGGACCCTACGGCGACGTCGCCGGCGGGATTGAAAGCGTTGTTGGCTTCCACCACGTGGACGTCCTGCACCCCGAAGCAGTCGCACGAGCGTAGCACTGCTGCGGCGTTGTGTGACTGATAGATATCCTCAAGCGCTACAGCCAGATGGCGGGTGCGAAGGGGTGCCAGGCGGTCGAAGAGGTCGCGTTTGTTGTCGGAAATCAGGCTGCTGGCCTCTTGGTAGAGGGTTTCTTTCTGAGCAGGGGTCAGATGGGCGAAAATGGAGGGCTTTGTTGGGTCTTTCTGTGGCATGTGTATGTTGCTTGATTGCTTGAATATTTGTAGGATTGGCGTTTTTTGCTTTTTTTACAAAAATTTTTTGCAAAGGTACACATTTTTTTTGTATTTTTGCAAAAATTTTTAAACCCATCATAGATACAGGATTATGCTGGTTGGATACGATGCTAACAATGTCTTCCGCAACAATGGCGAATTAGGAGAATGGAGCCGCGCCCTTGTAGAAGGGCTTGCTTCTCGCCATGTTGCCGACTATCGTGCACTTCTTTTCTCTTCCCGAATTAAGAGTGCATACAAAACCTACTTTACCAGTTATGCCAATGTGAGCTCCTATGTCCCGGAGGGCAGTTCAAAGCTTATTCCTGCGACATGGATGCGCTATGGGCTGAACCAGTGGCTGAAGGATGAAAAAGTTAAAGTATTCCATGGACTGAACGAAGAGTTGCCGTATGGTATCGGCCGCTCGGTGAAGACGATGGTGACATGCTTCGGTGTGGATACCCACCATCAGACTTCCATGATGGACAGCCTGCTTTGGAAACGTAGAATGCGTTATGCTTGGAAAGCCTCGGATGTTGTGGTGGCAGTGAACGAGGAGGTGAAGCAACAGCTTGTAGAAGCCGAGGTCTTGGCCGACAAGATTGTTGTGATTGGAGGAAGGGATCCTCTTGAAATCAACGACCGGATTATTCAGCAGTACTACGAGCTGTATAAGCACCTGGCCGGAGAATAAGTATTATTTTAGATAAAGTTGCCAATAGTGCCGCATGTGGCTCTCGTAGCTGTAGGTGGCGGCATAGTTCTTTTCTGCCTCTGCGGCTTCTGTGGTAAAGGCGGAGAGCCCTTTTGTAATGGTTCGGGCCATGTGTTCGGGATGGAAATCGTCGAAATAGTGTGCGTGTGTGGAACCGATTTCAGGCAGCGAGGTGCTGCGGGAGCAGAAAACCGGTTTGCCCCATTGCATGGCTTCGATGACGGGCAGCCCGAAGCCTTCGGAGAGCGATGGGAAGAGGAGTGCTGAGCAGTGGGCGTAAAGCCAGCGGCGTGTCTCGTCGCTGACGGTGCCGAGCATGGTGACGTTTGGGTGCTGCGCCAGCTGCTGGTGCAGGCTTTCGGCATAGGGGTCGGTGTCGTTGCCGGCGATGAGGAGACGGTAGCCGGGCAGCAGGTCCATCACGGGCAGCAGGGTGTGGATGTTTTTCTTGGCCTTTACCACCCCGATGGAGAGGAAGAACGGCTGGCTGCCGCTGTCCAAAGGTTCCTGCGGCCCTTCTGTGAGGTCGGCCACACCGTTGTATATGATGTGCTGAGGCTTGTCGCGGAGGTCAATATGACGGGCTGTATCTTGCTGCGCAAAGCGGGAGATGAAGCACAACTCGGCGGCGGTGTCCACTTCCCGCTGCAGTCGTTGTACATAGCGTTGCCGCTTGGCTCCCTGTTTCTCATAGATGAAGTTGACGTCGTGTATGGTGACAATGCGGCGGGTGGAAGCGGCCGAAGGTCGGAAAGGGGAGAACTGGTGGATGGAGTGCCAGAGGTCGTAGCGCGGCATAAGCGACGGCAGATAACGGTAGATGTCTTTCGCCACGAGGTAGTTGACATTGCTGCCAAAGGCTCCGCAATAATCTTTTGGCACCAGCAGGGTGACATCGCATCCAGGAGCTATGCTCTCGGGATGGTTGGCATACCACTGGCCGTAGTTGATGGCTATCTGGCCGAGGCCGCAGTAGGGGTGGCGCAGTATGCTGAGGTCGACGAGTATCTTCATGCCTGTTGTTTTGTCTGTCGTGTCAGTTCCCGCAGCCGTGCATATTTTATCAGTGTGTAGAAGGACGAAATCTTGCTCACCGTATATCCGGCACGTCCGTCCAGGAATCCCAGGCGGAGCAGGTAGCAGCGCATGAAGGTCCACGCTGTCTTGAGGGCCAGGCCGCCAGTATAACGTCGCCCCTGGCGGTAAGCCTTCTCCCCGGCCAGGTTGGCATATTTGGCGGTGCGCTGGGCATGTTCGGCCACGGAATAGTAGGAATAGTGGTATAGGTCGCCACAGAGTGTCCGTTTCGTCACTGGTTTGCCGAATTGCAGCTCCTCGTGCACCTCGCCGTCCCACAGCGCTGTGCCGCTCGCCCATAGGCGTATGCGGGCGTCGGGATACCATCCGCAGTGGTGGATCCACTGGCCACAGTAGTTCGTCAGTCGGTTCACTGAATATACCGTATCTTTCTCGAATCCTTTCTGTTTCATCTCCGACAGGATGCTCCTCAGCTGTGGCGAGAGGGCTTCGTCGGCGTCGATGCTGAGTAGCCAGGGCTGTGTGGCCAGGCTGTTGGCGTAGTTCTTCTGGCCGTCGTATCCCTCCCAGTCGTGGTGCTCGAAGCGCACCCCGGCTTCATGGCAGATGGCCTCGGTGGCATCGGTGGAGCCGGAGTCTACAACGATGATTTCGTCGGCAACGCCCTGCAGCGACTCCAGGCAGCGGCGGATGTTCCGCTCCTCATTCTGTGTGATGATGATGGCTGATATATGGTCCATAGTGTCAGTATGCTCGTTTAACGCCTCTGCGTACCACCACCGCCGGATTGCCCGCCAGCACGGTCATCGGCTCCTCGTAGTGGCCAGCCAACCGCGCTCCTGCAGACACGGTGGTGTTGTCCGGCAGGTGCACTCC
>CALGCG010000074.1 GCA_937884485.1 uncultured Bacteroidales bacterium | reverse complement strand
GTGAAGGAAGAAAAGGACTTGTATGATAACCGTCCACGTCAGTACGAGTTCAACAAGTTGAACCTCAATTACACTTTGATGAGCAAGCGCAACTTGCTGACGCTGGTAAAAGAGGGCTTGGTGAACGGATGGGACGACCCCCGCATGCCGACCATCTGCGGTTTCCGCCGCCGCGGCTATACGCCCGAGAGCATCAAGGCTTTCTGCGAGCGCATCGGCGTGGCCAAGCGCGACAATATCATCGACTACGGCCTGCTGGAGTTCTCGCTGCGCGAGCACCTCAACAAGGTGGCCCAGCGCCGCATGGCCGTTTTGGATCCTGTAAAGGTTATTATCGACAACTACCCCGAGGGGCAGACCGAGATGCTGACGGCCGTCAACAATCCGGAGTGCGCCGAGGACGGCACGCGCCAGGTGCCCTTCGGCCGCGAGCTGTGGATTGAGCGCGAGGACTTTATGGAAGTGGCGCCCAAGAAATACTTCCGCATGGCCATCGGCCAGGAGGTGCGTCTGCGCTACGCCTACTTCGTTACCGCACAGAGCGTTGAGAAGGACGCCGAGGGCAACATCACCTGCATCCACTGCACCTATGACCCTGCCACGCGTGGTGGCGATGCCCCCGACGGCCGCAAGGTGAAGGGCACCATCCACTGGGTGGCGGCCCACAGCGCCGTGGACGCCGAGGTGCGCCTGTTCGACCGCCTGTTTGCCGTCGAGGCACCGGACGATGTCGAAGAGGGTCACACCTTCCTGGAGAACCTCAACCCCAACAGCCTCAAGGTGGTCACCGCCAAGTGCGAGCCCGCCCTGGCCGAGTGGAAAGAGGAAAGCGGCAAGTGGAAAGATGGAATAGTCCGATATCAATTTGAAAGAATGGGCTACTTCTGCACCGACCGCGACAGCACCGATGGACACCCCGTCTTCAACCGCGCCTGCACTCTGAAAGACAGCTGGGCGAAGATTAAATAATATGAGCCCGATATACCTTATACTGCTGGCTGCCATTGCGGCGGTGTGCATCTACTTCGGCCGGCAGAAGGGGGGAGGGGATGGCCATTGCCCCGATGGCGGTGACCGTGTGTGCGACCAAGAAGCTTCGCCGGAAAACACTGAGGAAACATTTGATGCTGAAAAAGATACAAATTAAAAGATGGTTGGGCGACATCCGTTTCTGGATTGTCGCCCTTGCATTGATTAGGTTGATCGGCATTGCCAATCCGCCGTTGGAGGTGTCGCACTCGTGGCGGCAGACCACGGTGGCCATGGCGGCGCGCAATTTCTATGAGGTCGACCCCAATATTCTTTATCCCCGCATCGACATCGGCGGCGACCTTACGGGCATCACGGGCATGGAGTTCCCGTTGCTGAACTGGCTCATCTACCTGTTGTCGTTGCCTTTCGGATTCCACGAGTGGTACGGGAGGTTGATCAACCTAGTGGTTTCGAGCCTGGGCTGTTGGTATTTCTATCGGTTGCTGAAGCGTTTCTTCGCGGAGCGGCATGCTTTCTGTGCCACATTGCTGCTGTGTGTCACCCTGTGGTTCGCCTTTGCCCGCAAGGTGATGCCCGACACGTTCTCCATGTCGCTGGTGATCATGGGGTTGTACTATGGCACCAACTACCTCTACGAACGGGGGAAGTGGGCTTCGTTGTTGGCGTATGCGTTGTTGCTGATGGCCGGAATGCTTTCGAAGCTGCCGTCGGGGTATATCCTGGCGGTGTTGCTGCTGCCGGTGTTGGACAAGGCTGTGCCCGTGGGGCGAAAGGTGTGGCTGTCGGCAGTCACTGCGTTTGCCCTGCTTCCGGTGGCCTGGTGGTATCTGCTGTGGTCGCCCGGACTGGTGGCGGACTACGGCCTTTGGCATTTCTTTATGGGCAAGAGCGTGGCGGAAGGCGCCAGCGAGATATGGCACCACATGGGCAAGACGTTTTATCGTTTCTACTTCAACGCCATGAACTACACGGGTTTTGCCCTCTTCCTGGCGGGAATGGTGATGGCGTTTGTCAAGAGGCAGAAGCTTGTGTTGCGGATACTGGGTCTGGCTTTCGTTCCGTTCCTGCTGGTGATGCTGGCCTCCGGCGAGACATTCTACAAGCATGACTATTACGTTGTTCCGTTTGTGCCCGTGATGGCCATGGTGGCGGGCTACGGTGTGTCCCTGATAGGGAATGCCCGTTGGCGGGTGGCAGTGCTGGCCGTTGTTGCCCTGGAGAATGTGCTGAATCACCACAGCCAGTTTGTTATCCGTGACAATCGCAAGCCGGTGATGGCCTTGGAACAGACGTTCGACGCCTTCTCCGACCGGGGCGACTTGATATGCATCAACAGTGGCGACCCCACGGTGATGTATTTCACCCACCGCAAGGGCTGGGGGGTCACCAACGAGCAGCTGCAGGACAGTTCTTTTGTTGCTGATTTAAAGGAGCATGGGTGCAGGTATGTGCTTGTGATGAAGAAGGTTTTCGGCAGCGAAGTCCAGTTGCCGATGGACATGATAACGGACAATGAAGACTACGCTATATATCGGTTGTGAAAATAAAAATCGCACTTTCTGTTGACAATTGCAAAAAAAGTTGTATTTTTGCAGTTTTAAAGCAAAGAACATCAATTATTGATAATAAACTGATATATATATGAATATTTCTTTCGATTGGCTTAAAGAGTATGTGGATATTGAGGATATGACTCCTCAAGAGTTGGACGACCTGCTGACTTTCTCCGGCCTGGAGGTAGACAGCATGGAGAAGGTGGAGACCATCAAGGGTGGTCTGGAGCATGTGGTGATAGCGCAGGTGCTGACCTGCGAGCCGCACCCCGACAGCGACCACCTGCACCTGACCACCGTCGACGTGGGCGGCGAGCGTCCGCTGAACATCGTCTGCGGCGCCCCCAACGTGGCCGCCGGCCAGAAGGTGGTGTGCGCCCAGATAGGCACCAAGATCTACACCTCGGATACCGAGTACTACGAGATCAAGAAGGGCAAGCTGCGCGGCGCCGTCAGCGAGGGTATGCTCTGCGCTGCCGACGAGCTGCAGCTGGGCACCGACCACGCCGGCATCATGGTGCTGCCGGACGACGCCCCCGTGGGAATGCCCGCCAAGGAGTACTTCCACGTGAAGGACGACTGCCTGCTCGAGGTGGCCATCACCGCCAACCGCATGGACGCCATCTCGCACATCGGCGTGGCCCGTGACGTGGTGGCTGTTCGTAATACCCGTGAGGGGAAGAATCTGGCCATCAAGTGGCCGGAAGTGGAAAGTGGAGAGTGGAAAGTGGAAAGTGACAAGGCCATCCGCGTCACTGTGGAAGAGCCGGAACTCTGCCCGCGCTATACGGGCATCACGCTGCGCAATGTGAAGGTAGGGGAGAGCCCCGAGTGGCTGCAGAACCGTCTGCGCACCGTGGGTCTGCGACCCATCAACAATATCGTCGACGTCACCAACTTCGTCATGATGGAGGTGGGCCAGCCGCTGCACGCCTTCGACGCCGACAAGATCGGCGGCGGCCACGTCGTCGTGAAGCGTCTGCCGCAGGGCACCAAGTTCGTCACCCTCGACGGCGTGGAGCGCACGCTCGACGCCCGCGACCTGATGATCTGCGACGAGAACGAGGGTATGTGCATCGCCGGTGTCTTCGGCGGACAGAAGAGCGGCGTGAGCATGGAGACCACGAATGTCTTCCTGGAGAGCGCCTTCTTCAACCCCGTGAGCATCCGCAAGACCAGCCAGCGCCACACCCTGAAGACCGACGCCAGCTACCGCTACGAGCGCACCTGCGACCCCAACATCACCGAGTGGGCCCTGCGCCGTGCCGTGAAGCTCATCCGGGAACTGGCCGGCGGCGACATCTGCGGCCAAATGGTGGACCTCTACCCCAACAAGATTGAGCGCCCGACGGTGGAGGTGAACTTCCGCCGCATGTTCGACCTCGTGGGGCAGGACATCCCGCTGGAGGCCGTCCGTACGGCCCTCACGTCGCTCGACATCGAGATTGTGCGCGAGGACGCCGAGGGCATGACCCTCAAGGTGCCCACCTGCAAGGCCGACGTCACTCGCGAGTGCGACATCGTGGAGGAGATCATGCGCATCTACGGCTACAACAATATCCACATCGGCACCACGGTCAACAGCTGCCTGAGCTACGGCAAGAAGCCCGACCCGCGCAAGCTGAAGAACGCCGTCAGCGACTACCTCACCGACAACGGTTTCAGCGAGATAATGAATAACTCGCTCACCAAGAGCGAATACTACGAGGAAAACCCCGACTTCCCGGCCGACCGTTGCATCCCCATCATCAACCCCCTGTCGAAGGAACTCAACGTCATGCGCCAGACGCTGCTCTACAGCGGCCTGGAGTGCATCGCGCGTAACATTAATTATAAGATCCACGACCAGAAGCTCTACGAGTTCGGCCGCAGCTACGTGAAGACCGACGAGGCCGCCAACCAGGAGCTGTCCGTCACCAAGCGCTTCAACGAGACCGAGCATGTCAGCATCTTTCTCACCGGCAACATGACGCCCGAGAGCTGGAAGATGAAACCCGCCGAGGCCGACTTCTTCTACCTCAAGGCCTACGTCATGGACATCCTGCATCGCATGCGCGTCAACATGGGCCGCGTGGAAATGGTTCCGACGCAGTACAAGTTCTTCGCCGAAGGCCTCGACATCGTGCAGAAGGACAGCAAGAAGCTGCTGGGTACCATTGGCCGCATCGGTCGTGAGACACTGAAGCGGATGGACGTCAAGCAGCCCGTCTACTACGCCGACCTCAACTGGACGCTCCTCCTCAAGGGGTACCCGACCAAGGAGGTGCAGTATCAGGAGGTGGCCAAGTTCCCCGAGGTGCGCCGCGACCTGGCCCTCATCCTGAAGAAGGACGTCACCTTCGCCGCCATCGAGCAGGCCGCCATGCAGTGCGAGAAGAAACTCCTCAAGCGCGTCAGCCTCTTCGACGTCTACGAGGGCAAAGGCATCGCCGACGGCTTCAAGTCCTACGCCGTCAGCTTCATCCTGCAGGACAAGGACAAGACCCTCAACGACAAACAGATTGAGACCACCATGGCCAAGATCCAGAAGACCCTCGAGACCCAGTTAGGCGCGAAGATACGCGGCTGATACTATTGAATATTATACAATATAGAGGCTATGTCAGAGAAAGAATTGAATGCTTATCGTCTCACCTCTATGGAAGAGCCTACGGACGAGATGCTCGCTGCCATAATGAAAGAGGCCGCAGCCGAGGCCACAGCATCTACAAACAAAGCGTTGGCTGACTATTTCAAAGAAATCAGCGCCATGTTGCAGAAAAAGGTTGCTGTGCTGATGTGAAATAAGCCGAATGTTAAAGGGGCCCGTGACATCCGTCGCGGGCCCCTTTTCTATTTCCATAAACAGTTGTTGTTTCGAAAGATGAAAGTGAAGATGTTGTTATTGATGATTCTGAGGCCTTTTAATCGTGTCCAGTGTGGTGTGGATGTAGTATGCATTATCCCCTTGCCCCATAAAATTAATCATCCATGAATCGTTATCGGTTGCGGGTCGAATGTTTGAATAGATAGCGGGATACCCTGTAACTATTACGGAAAGGTTTTTGCCGTCTTCGCTTAATATGTATTGGAATTTTGCTAAAATCAGTATATCGCATTCATGCTTTGTGATGCATTGGTCTAAAGCCATTTTTCGGTATTCTAAAAGATTGGTACCTGTCAGTCTCGTTCTGGCATGTTTTGAATACAGCGAAAATTGGATTGTGTCTTGAATTTTTTGATTGGATACGTTTTTTATTTCTGCTACCAATGGTGTAGATATAATACCACCTGCAGGTTCCAAAAGTTTTACTTCTGAGCGTTGGATGTATTTCCCTTCGTCGCAACTTGAAAGTGCGAAACTAAAGAAAAAGCCGAAAATTGTAAATAATATTTTTTTCATGTTTGATATTTTTATCGACTGCAAAGATACGACAATTCTGCGAGGTGGCAAAATTTATTTTTGCGTCGAGGGTGACATTGTGCAATATTTTTGTTTTTTTTGCGTTGATAGGGAGCATGAAAGGCTTGGAGCAATACGATGTGAAGGTGCTGCTGGCGCTGGTGAAGAGCGTCAGCGGACGCATTGATTTCTTCAAGGTGCTGATTGAGAGTGGCTACCCGGAGCTGGCGGCCTTCAGCAACGCCATACGTGGCGACGACGACGCCATGGTGTGGCTCTTCAAGAACAACTACGCCTGGCTGGCGATTCTCAGCAACGCCTGCGACGGCGACGAGAAGGCCATCGACTGGGTCCGCAACGGACTGACGACGGTCAACCTGCGTTTCGCCTTGGCCTGCAAGCACGATGTCGACTCGCTGAAGTGGCTCTACCAGCGCAAGTTGGGCGTGCTGTTGATGCTGGTGCGTGAGGTGGAGAAGTTCCTCAAGTACCAGGAGAAGGAGTACACGTGGCCCTATGTGATGCATTTCGGCGGTCACTACCGCGCCATGATGGAGCTCAATGATTGGAAAGAAAAACAAACAGAACATGATAAAGAAAGACAACAACAAGACACCGAAGAGCGCTAAGCCTTCCGCCTCCGGCGAAAACCATAAAACAAGGAAGCCTGCGACTACAGAATCGCGCGAACCTGCCAGAAAGAAGGCTCCCGCCTCCGGCGAAATGCGCAGATCCGCAAAGCCCGGCACCGCGGACTCGCGCAGGGCAGGGGAGAGGAGAAGCGGCTCCATGGATTTCCGCGCGGCGGGAAGAAAAAAGACCGCTCCGCAAAAGCCCAAGCAAGAGCACCCCGAAGGTTCGATGCGTCTGAACAAATACATTGCCCATGCCGGCATCTGTTCGCGCCGCGAGGCCGACGAACTCATCGCCGCCGGCAGCGTGAAGGTCAACGGCAAGGTGGTCACCGAGATGGGCTACATGGTCATGCCCGGCGACGATGTGCAGTACGGCGGCGAGAAGCTCCGCTCCGAGCGCCTGCGCTACTTCCTGCTCAACAAGCCCAAAGGCTTCATCACCACCACCGACGACCCGCAGGAGCGCCGCACCGTCATGATGCTCATGGACGGCTGCTGCGCTGAGCGCATCTACCCCGTGGGCCGACTGGACCGCGCCACCACAGGCCTGCTCCTCTTCACCAACGACGGCGAGCTGGCCAAGAAACTCACGCACCCCAGCACGCAGGTCTACAAAATCTACCAGGTGGAGCTCAACAAGCCCGTCACCAAGGAGGACATGAAAAAGCTGCTTGAAGGCATCGAGCTGGAGGATGGCCCCATGCATGTGGACGACATACAGTATGCCGCCACCGGAGGCGCCATCGACAAGCGCGTCGTGGGCGTCGAGCTGCACAGCGGCCGCAACCGCATCGTGCGCCGCCTCTTCGAGGCCCTCGGCTACGAGGTCCACAAGCTTGACCGCACCGTCTTTGCCGGCCTCACCAAGAAAGATCTCCCCCGCGGCCGCTGGCGCGAACTGACCGAGAAGGAAGTGGGTTACCTCAAGATGATCTGATGCTGGAGTTTCATACCTTGACCATCGCCGACCGCGAAGCATACCAGGCCGTGAGCCTTGGCAGCGGACGGCGCAACTGCAACTTCACCTTCGCCAACCTCGTGGGCTGGCAGTTCTGGTTCCGCACCGAAGTGTGCATTCTGCCCGATGCCGTGGTGCTGCGTTTCACGCTCGACGGCGAGCGGGCCTACATGCTCTGCTGTGCCGGCACGCCGGGTTGCGACCTGTTGCAAGCCATCTGCGACGACTGCGGCGGACGCATGACGCTGCTTGGTCTTGAAAATGAAGCCGCGCTCCAGCTGCAGCAGAACGCTTGCAGCAAGGGTATCAATATCACCGTTGTACCCCAACGCAACCAGTACGACTACATCTACCGCCGCGCCGACCTGGCCTCGTTGGCCGGTGGCAAGCTCAAGGCCAAGCGCAACCACGTCAACAAGTTCCTGTCTGAGTATCCTGATTTTGAGTACCGTCCGTTGACACCGGAGATGTTCGACGAATGCCGCCGCTTGGAAGCCCTCTGGCGCGAGGAGCGTGGCGACACCAACCCCGAATATGGCGACACCATCGCGGCGGAGCAACGCGTGGTGGAAAACGTCTTCGCCCATTGGAACGAGTTGGGCATGCTTGGCGGCAGCATCTGGATTGACGGCCGCATGGTGGCCTTCACCTACGGCGCCGCCGTCACCCACGACACCATCGACGTCTGTGTGGAGAAGGCCGACCGCAATATCGACGGCCTCTTCTCGGTCATCAACCAGCAGTTCTGCGCCCACCTGCCGGAGCGCTTCGTCTTCGTCAACCGCGAGGAAGACATGGGCCTCCCGGGCCTGCGCAAAGCCAAGCTCTCCTATCATCCTGAAATACTTCTGACCTATAATGTCGTACACATTGCATAGGATGACGCCCGCCGACGCCCTGCTGACCATAGATTGGATGGTGCGTCAGTACGGTTTCGACCGCCGCGAGGTGGAAGAGTGGGTGAGAGACCTGCACTTCAATTGGCCACTGAGCGTCAAAGCGCTCGATGAAAGCGGTAATGTGATAGGTCTGCTCAACATGAGCGACTATCGCATCGAAGAGGAGACGCCGCTGATATCCGTGGAACAGCCGGACCTGCTGGCCGCCATGAACGCCCAGCGCTACACCGCCGTCTTCTCCTTCATTGTCGCCCCCCAATACCGCGGCACACGACTCAACTACGACATGCTGATGTCCATCATGCCCCAGCTGAAAGCCAACTACGACTTCCTCTTCGTCCCCGTCCTCCACCGCCTCAAAACCCACCTGTACTGGCAGCGCTGGGGCGCCCGGGAATTCTACCGCGACGACGACTGCGTCTACTACCGCCTCCCCCTTCACGGCAACCCCGCCGTCTAAACGCCTGGAAACCACCCCTCTCTTGCCCCTCTTCCCCCCCCGCGAAGGACACCTCCCGGCCCCCCTTCCGCCCGCTCCGCCCAGCGCCGTCTCTACGCACCCCCTTCGTGCCGAATCCGTACCCAATTCGCCCCTTCTTATATCGTTCCCATATACTTCTCATATAGTTCTTATATAGTTCTTATATACTGTATATAGGAACTATATAAGA
>CALGCG010000073.1 GCA_937884485.1 uncultured Bacteroidales bacterium | reverse complement strand
CGTACAGATCAGCTTCATCGGCTGGGATATCCTCAGCGCGCTGCTGACCTTTGGTATCGGAGGCCTTTGGATTACCCCCTACAAGCAGGCAGCAACCGCAGCCTTCTACCGTGAAGTATCTGGAACAGAGCGAATCATCACTCCTAACGATGCCCCCTATGAGCCATCTGCGGGAGGTAGCGTATGACAAATTATGATAATGACCTCATACAGTTGCAGCAGAAAGTTGCTCTTAAAAAGCAACTGGAAGCAAAGCTGAATGACCTCCGTGAGCAGCGCAAAGTATTTGACAAGCAAGTGATCGAGCTTCGCGTCGCACATCGCAGCGAGCAGGAAGATGTGGAGAAGCACCTCTTCATCCCGCAAGAGTTCTTTGACGGTTCGTTGGACGACTTCTGGAAGAACCTACCGACACTGGATGCCGATTTCGAAGAACGCCGCCGTCGTCTGGAAAGCGAGGGCAAGCGTTGGCGCTTTGTGGCCAAGATGGAAAACGGCAAGACCACGGTATCACTCTGTGAAGTAGATAAAGACCATCCATTCTATATGTTGGAAGGTAGTAACAACATCATTCTGCTCACCACCGAGCGCTACAAGGAATACCCCATGCTGCTTACTGCCGCCGAGATCAACTTCAAGGTCAACGGTGTGCGTGCCGACGGTACGGAGCTGCTGGAGGACTATGACCTCGAAGGCGGTATGGTTGTCGTGATGAGCGACCTGGCCGCCGACCCTTGGAACACCGCCATCGTCCCCTCCACCTATATGCTGATGCCTGTCGACGCCACCATTGCTGCCGACGATATCAGGTACTGGGTGGGCACGGGAGACAACTCCGCCGTCATTGCCATCAACTGGGGCAGCCCCGACACCGCGCTGGCATGGGGTCTGCACTTCAACGGTGCTCCCACGGTCGCCAATGCCGTCAACGCACTGGTCAATGGCGACGCCCGCCTCTCGGTGAACGATGCGCAGGCCATCAGCAATATCCTCTATGACGACTCTCTCACCAACACCCATCTGCAGTTCCAGACGGCAATGAGTGGCAACTACCTCCAGTTTGTCCTTGACGGCAACGGCAATGCCGGCTGGACGAGCACCCTCTCCGACGGCTCCTTCCTCAAGATTGGCGAGTCGGCCTATGGTGTGGGTTATGACTCCGTCGAGTTCTACGGCTCATGGTATCCCAGCGGCGTGGTGTGGACCACCCCTGTCCAGCCTGTCAACAATCCGGCCGACACCGTCGCTCCCCCCGCCCCTGTCGAGGCCGTCATTGCCGCCAGCGACATACTCTTCTGGGTGGGCACGGGAGCCAACGAGGTGGTGCTGGCTGTCAACTGGGCCGACACGGCACTGGCCTGGGGCTACCGCTTCGACGGCACCGCGACGGTGCAGAACATGATGGACGACATCGCCGCCGTCGACCCCCGCTTCACCTACCTGCCTGGCTCCTTCGGCCTGGGCGACATACTCTACATCGACACCGCCGCCGGCATGACCGACACGCTGCGCGGCACCCCCACGAGCTGGTGGAGCAGCACCAACAACGGAGTGATGGACGGCGGCCTGGGCCAGGTGCTCAGCGACGGCGACCTGGAGAAGTGGGCCGACGCAACGACGGGTGTCCTTGTCGACAGCACCTGGGTTGAGGACTACGGCGGATACTGGAACTACAACTATGTATACCCCATGACCATCCATCCCGTCACCGTGCCCGACACCACGGGCGGCACTCCCGGCCCGGTCGAACCCGAACATGGCCCCTTCTGCGGCGCCGTGGGCACTGAAGGCTGCAACGCCATCGCCGCCGACAGCAGCGCCATCGTGGCCTGGGCCACAGGCGTCGAGCTTACCCGCGGACCTCAGAACATCGCCAATCCCGACGGCGACCTGGCTTCCTACGGCAGCGACACCAATGCCGTCGGCATGGCCACGATGAGCAACACCATGGACGCTGTCAGCCTCGGCGACGGCGGCTCGGCCCTCGTCACCTTTGCCGTGCCTGTGCGCAATGGCGACGGTCCCGACTTTGCCGTCTTCGAGAACGGCTTCGGCGACAACACCCTCGAACTGGCCTTTGTGGAGGTGAGCAGTGACGGCGAGCGTTTCGTGCGCTTCCCCGCCACCTGCCTTACCCAGACCGAGACCCAGCTTGGCAACGCCGGCGCCACCGACCCGACCAACATCAACAACCTGGCCGGTAAATACAAGATAGGCTACGGCACGCCGTTCGACCTCGACGAACTTCGCGACAGCACCGGCATCAATCTCGACAGCATTGTCTATGTCCGCATTGTCGACGTCGTCGGCAGCATCGATCCCCGCTATGCCAGCTACGACGCCTTCGGCCACATCATCAACGACCCGTGGCCCACGCCCTTCGCCAGCAGCGGCTTCGACCTGACGGGCGTCGCCGTGTTCAACGAGTATGTGGCCCCGCAGCCCATCGGCATAGAGGTTGCCGGCTTGGCAGTCGAGTCTGTGTGGCCCAACCCCACGGCCGACCGCGTCAACGTCAGCGTCAACCGCCAGACCTCGGCCGTTCTCTACGACCAGGCCGGCCGCCAGCTGACGACCCTCACCCTGCAGCAGGGCCGCAACATCATCGACCTCGGCACCTATGCCGCCGGAGTGTATATGCTCCGCGCCGAAGGTTCGGTCGTCAAGATTGTGAAGCGCTAAGCGCCGCACATCGTATCGTTTATCAAGCGGAGACGCCCCTGGGGCGTCTCCGCTTTCTATCATCTGCCTACCATCTTCTTCCATGGAGGGTGAGGGTAGGAGGAGGGGAAGAAGAGGGTAAGAAGATGGGAAGAAGATGATAGGATAACGTGACTGGAAATCAATGTGTTGCGAATTGTTTAGTTTTATTGTTTTGCAATAATACTCTTTAACAATCTTTAACATATTTTTTTGTTTTTCCGTGCAATAATAGTGAATGGTCGCCGTTATTATGCTACCACGATTTGGGTAAAAAGTTTAAAAAAGAATTGGAAAAACAAATTAAATAATAAAAACAATGAAGAAGATCTTTTTGGCCATTGGCCTTTTTGCCGCCACAATGAGCATTGTGTCGTGCAATCAGAAGGAGCTTGACTCTTCCAAGAAAACTATCGACTCGCTTATGGGCGTGGTCGATGCCAAGGATTCGGAGATTGACGGACTGTTCTCCATGCTGAACGAGATTGAGGACAACCTGTCGATGATCAATTCCAAGTACTCCAACGTTCAGGAACTTCGCCGCAACAACACCGAAGGCTCCTATGACCGCAAGAAGGAAATCTCCGAGCAGATGAACTCCATCGAGTCCATGATGGCTGCCAACAAGGAGAAAATCGCCCAGCTGAACAGCCGCGTGAGCTCGCTCTCGCGCAAGAACGGCGACCTCCAGGCCTACATCACCCGCCTCGAGGAGCGCAGCGCCGCCCAGGAGGCTCAGATTGCCGAGCTGCTCACCGAGCTTGAGAACAACAAGGTTGTCATCAAGGGTCTGAACAAGAACGTCACCGAGCTCACGGCTTCCAACCAGGAGAAGGACCAGTACATCGCCCAGCAGATGGCCGATGCCAACCGCGCCTATTTCGTGGTGGGTTCCTACAGCGAGCTGAAAGAGGCCGGCATTGTGACCAAGAGCGGCGGATTTATCGGTATCGGTCGTAAGCAGGGCACTGTGGCCGACATGAACACCGAGAGCTTCACTGAGATCGACCGCACCAAGGTGACCACCATCACCGTCAATCGCAAGAAAGCCACCGTCATCTCCCAGCATCCTGAAAACAGCTACGAACTCGTGGCTGACGAGGAGAACAGCAGCGTCACCGCTTACCTGCGCATCCTCAATCCCGCACAGTTCTGGAAATACACGGACTATCTGGTGATTTCTACCAAGTAAGGGTAGGGAAAGAACAGACAGCGCCATCATTACGCCCCGAGGGGTTGACCATGCGGTCGACCCTTCGGTGCGTGGGTTTAGGCTCCGCTGTCGTTATGAAATGCAAATTATAAGATTAAAGTAATAAATAAATTAAAACAACATGAAGAAAACTACACTTTTCTTGCTGGGAGCGCTGATAGCCTCGGTGATGCCCGGCACGGGATTGAGAGCACAGCAGAATGTGCAGCTCAATGTCCAGGTGCATACTCTCGACCGTGCGTCGCTGAGTAAGGTCATCGCTTATGCTGCTGCTCCCGGACAAAACTATTTTGTCGATTCGGCTCACCTGATGGATGAGTGGACGGGTTCCGCCCTGCAGCTGAAGGGCGACAACTGCGCCGACACTACGGTGCTGCTGGCGAGCCTGCAGGACAATGGCTACTACCTTGCCACTGCCACGGTCGACAGCCTTACCTATGCCAACGCCATCATCGTTGCCAAGGACGGCAACGGCCGTTGCTATGTGCTTGGCTCTTCGACCCGTTCGACTCTCGACACGGGATACTTCTCCGCTGCCCCTCTGCTTTCGGCAGCCGTGGAAGGTGTCTACAGCCCTGTGATGAATCCTGCCGCCCACATCATCGGCACCGAGCGTCCGGTTGTGAACGATGAGTTTATGAATGCTTATTCTTCGTTGCCCAATGCACTTGCGCTCACCGATGCTAACCGCGTGCTCTATTTCGTCGACACCATCCGCTTGAGCGCCCCTGTGTCCATCACTGTGCCTATGACCATCAATCAGCAGACCTTCCCTGTGGTAAGCAGTTATGCCGCCGCCGACCAGGCCCTGGTCAACGTTGGCAACACCATGGTGAGCTGGGTGGGTACCGGCAACCCCGACGACTTTGTCCTCCCTGCCGAATCGGGTGATATCTTCAACGTCAACCGCGGCACCCTCACGCTGAGCAGATTCAACGCTTCTCCTGTGGCCCGCGCTGTGGTGGTCAGGAATGGCGCCAGCGTTACCATTCTGAACTCGGTTCTTGCCAGCGTCAGCGACAGCGCTGTCCTGGTCCTCAACGACTCGGCCAGCGCCGTGGTGTCCACGCTTAACGTCACCAGTGCCAATTTCTCGCGTTTTGACAAGAACGCCACGGGTATCCTCACGGTGTATGACAGCACTGCCAATGCCACGCCGGCACTCATCGGTGCCGATGCCTACTACCGCACTGCCAACGGCTATCGCAAATACCACCGCACCCTTTCTTATGCGGCTGCTCACGCTATCGACTCGACGGTCTTCCTGGCTCGCAACACTGTCGGTGGCACTACCGATTCTATCTTCAATCAGGCCAAGATTGACCTGAACGGCAACGCCATCATGGGCAGCCTCTGCATTGCCCATAATGAGGGTGTCGTCTCTGTCCGCAACGGCGTCGTCAACCAGATCAAGGGTGCCGACGGTGCCACGGGTGCTTTCACGGTCCAGACTCTCGACTCCGTGGGCGCTTTCGTTCCCAACAGCCTGCATGCAACCATTTTTGACGGACGCTTCAAATTCATCAACCCCCTCACCGGTGCCGATGTGACCATCTATGGTGGCAAGTACGACGATGATGTCAAAGCCTATCTTCCCCACCGTTATGCTCTTGTCGACAATACCGATGCCGATGCCGCCAGCTTCCGCTACAAGGTTGTTCCTGGCTATCTGGTGACTCTCAAGAATTTCAACGGTCGTGAGCCCAATGCCGCCTTTACCGGAGCCACTGACACTGTCCTTGTTGTCAATACCGCTAACAACCGCATCGTCCCCGCTCCTTCGCGTCCCGCTTATGTGGGTGCTGACACCATCTACTCGACATACTATATCAATCCCGAGTACACTACGCCCTGGAATTTCCTGAACGATTCCCTGACCAGCGACACCACCCTTTATGCCCGTTGGTACTATACCACCGCTTCCGACGGCCATTTCAAAGTGTTCCACTATCGTCAGGACCTCGACGGCAACTATCCTTTGACGATGTGTGACTCTGTCGATGGTTACGCTCCGCTGAACCAGGCTCTCGTGGTGAATGCCAACACCTATGCCGGTTTCACCGCCGACTTCGCCAGCCAAACCATTGACAATTTCACCAGTGACACGGACATTGTTTTCTATTATGAGCGCAATTCCTATGTCCTTACCTATGTGCTGAATGGTGGCACCGTGGCTGACGGCGTTCCCACTTCGGCTTCCTTCCTCTATGGCGACACTGTCGACTATCCCACGGTGACCCGTCCTGGCTACACCTTCATCGGCTGGAACCCCAACATCATCACGATGCCTGCTTACGCCACCAGCACGTATGCTCTCTACAGCCGCAACAGCTACCCCGTCAGTTGGAGCCATGCCGACACGACGGTTGTGTACAATGGTGAGGCCGTTGCCGATATCACTGCCACCTACACTGACGACGACAGCAATCCTGTCGATGCACTGTTGACCATCGTCGATGCAAACGGCGACACCGTCAGCGAGGCTCGCAAGGTCGGCGTCTACACCTTCATTGCCGACCCGGTTGATGAAAACTATCTCCTTGTCGGAAACACCACCACTCTGACTATCGTCCCCGACACCGTCGATGTCAATGGCATCGTGGTCACTGAGGTCAAGCTTTATGACGGCAACAATACTGCCGAGGTTGTCAATATGGGTGTGCCTACCCCCGTTTACGGCAACGACGACCTCTCGCTCATTACCACTGCCACCTATGACAATGCCGACACAGGCAGCAACAAGACCATCACTGCACACGTTGAGCTGACGGGCGCCGATGTCGACAACTATGTTCTTGCCAGCAACTCGGTGGTCGTTACCACTTCCGGCGCCATCGTGTCGCCCATCGATATCGATGAAAGCCAGGCTGATGAAGGCATCGCTGTTGACGCTGACGGCTATTGCTCCGGCGACAATTCTTCTGTCCAGTTCTTCCTGACCAGTGGCAATCCCAACCAGTACAAGCTCGTCTACGACTCCGCCGCCCACGCTGAAGGTTTCGTCGATGTAGATTGGTCCAATATCGCTACTGCCGGCAACATTGACCTGGTGATTCCCACCAATGCCAAGTATGGTACCTACAGTGCCACCCTCACCCTCCGCAACGGTGCCTATCCCCAGTTCGAGAGCGCTGCCATCCCGGTGAGTTTCGTGGTCAACGTCTCCCGCAATTACACGATGCCCATCTTCAACGATGTAATCTCGATTGTTGACACCTGCAACTGCATTGACCATTCCTCTGTGAAGTGGTATCACAATGGCACCTATGTCGGCGACGGCCCCTACTATCAGGAAGAGGGTGGTCTTACCGGCACCTACCATGTGACCATGGTGATGAATGGCAACAGCGTCCGCACTTGTGAGCAGGACGATATGAACACCATCGTCCCCGAGGCCGAGAATGTCCAGGCTTCTGTGTCGACCTATCCCAATCCTGCTGTCGACGTGGTGAATGTCACCATCGAAAACTCCTACAATAACTCCCACAGCCTCCGCGTGATGAATGTGATGGGTGTGACGCTCGTCGACACCACCTTCGAAGGCGAGTCGACCACTGTCGACTTCTCCCGTTTCGGCGCAGGCAGCTACACTGTCAGTGTCGACGGCATCGTGGCACGTGTGATTAAATATTAATTTTAGAATCAAATTATAAAAAAGATAGTTTTATGAAACGAATATTCATCTTGTTCGGTGCTCTCGCCCTCGCCTTGGGGTCGCAGGCCCAGATGAACCAGCACAGCAACTATTTCGGCTTCAACGTTGGTGGTGGTATGAACACACTGATGTACAGTCCCGCCGATGGCACCTGGAATCCCAAGCTGGGCTTCCTTGGCGAGTTGAAATATATGCACTTCTTTGGCAAGCATTTCGGTATGGGTATCGGCGCCCAGTTCAACTATGTGCGTTCCGGTGCGTCCTATGATTGGACCGAGAATCTCGACAACGCCATCTCCCTCACCCATCCCGCCAACAACCTCACCTACTTCCCCCATGTCGGTTTCAACGACTGGCAGGAAACCCAGACCACAATGATGGTGAGTGTTCCCGTCGAGCTCTATTGGCGTGCTCCCATGGGTGAGCGCTGGTTCTTCCTTCTGGGTCTTGGCGCTCAGCTTGACCTTCCTCTGAAGAGCGAGTTCGTGGCTGATGAGGGTGACTTTAGTGTGAGTGGATTTTTCCCCGCAACCAATGTGGAGTACCGCAATCTGCCCAGCTATGGTTTTGATACCTACAAGGCCGACGAGTCCGGCGATATCGAAAACCTCAAGCAAATGGGTGTCAGCCTTATTGCCGACCTTGGCTTCAACTATGCCATGAGCAACCATTGGGGACTTTACTTTGGTATTTACGGTTCCTATGGACTCACCAACCTCATTGACGAGGCTTCCGACCAGCCCATGCTCCAAGCCCCCGATGCTTCCTCCGCCGGCAGCACTTCGGGTCCTCTCGTGAGCGATTACAACGGTATCTTCAATTCCACCCAGATTGATGAGGCTCATCTCTTCACCGTCGGTGCCAAGATTGGTATCAACGTGGGTTGGCGTTGCCATTCCTCCAAGAAGGCTGCTGGCAGCGACGACGCCCTGGTCGCCTACGACAATGCTGCCGCCGACAACACCACTGCTGCTGACAATACCAACAATGCTGGCAACAATGCCAACGACAATGTCGCTCCTGTCAACAACAACGAGGTTGACGATGCCGCTCAGGCCGCCGAAGAGGCTGCCGCCCGCGAGGCCCGCTGCAACGCCCGCCGCATGAACAATCCTGACCTCGCCGCCGCTATGGCCAACATCGACGCCGACCTCGCCGAGGCCGAGCAGGCCGCCAATGAGTCTGGCTCCGCCACCGCCAAGGAGGCTGTTGCCGATGCCAAGGCCGCTGCTGCCGATGCCAAGGCTGCCCACAAGAATGGTCAGTACTGCAAGGCTTACGACCTCTTCAACGAGGCTTATGGCAACATCGCCGACAGCTATGCCGCCGATGCCCGCGACTATGCCGGTAAGAAGAACGTGCCCGTTGCCTCGCAGGCTGCCGATGACGCCACCCTCTATGCCGACGCTTCGCACAAGGATGGTCTTGACTGCGCCATGGCTGCCAGCCGCAACGCCAAGATCAACTCCGAGATTGCCCGCGATGCCGACAAGGCTGACCGTGGCAACGCTGCCTACAACGACCCCAACGTTGCCAACAATCTTGCCAACGAAGCCATCGCCATGGCCAATGAGACTGGCTGCAAGCCTGCTCTGACCGATGGTAAGGATGCTTCCGGCAAGGCCTATCGCGGCAACCTCCTCGAGAGCTATGCCGCCGCTGCCCGTTCCTTCGCCGAGTCTGGCGAGGCTTGCGCCGCCAAGAACAACAGTGCTGACGCCAAGGCTGCCGTCAACGAGGCTAAGGAGTATGCCACCGAGGCTGCCAATGCCGCCCGCATGGGCAATACTGCCGCCGCCTACAACTACGCTGTCAAGGCCCGTGCCGCTGCCCAGCGTGCCTGCGGTGCCACCGCCCAGCCTGCCAACAATGGCGACAACGCCAACTCCGGCAAGCCCGCCGACCGTGCCCAGCTGCAGAAACTCCTCGACCAGATCAATGCCACCGTCCATTTCGACTTCGGCAAGACCGATCCTCAGTTCGACGACAAGACCGATCTGGCTATCTCGGCTCTGTGCAAGGCTATGGCTGCCGACAAGAACCTCAAGGTCCTTGTCACCGGTCACACCGACAATGTCGGTTCGTCCGAGGGTAACATGGCCTATGGCAAGAAACGCGCCGAAGCCCTCAAGGCTCTCATGGTGAAGCGCGGCGCCCCCGCTGCCAGCATCACCACGGCTTCGAAGGGCGAGACCGAGCCCGTTGCCGAAAACGACACAGAGGAACATCGCTACGAGAACCGTCGCGCTGTCATCACCTTGAAATAAAGTTTTTCAAGAGAACACAAAATGCAAGCCCCGCTGTGAAAACAGCGGGGCTTTTTTTTATATCTCTCGTTCAGCTCTTGCCCGTTTAACGTGCTGTCTCCAGCAGGCTCTGAAGCTCTTTGATTTCGTCGCGGTACTTTGCTGCCACCATGAAGTCCAGTTCCTTGGCGGCCGTTTGCATCTTGCGCTGACGGTCGCGTATTTCCTTGCGCAGCTGCTCCTTGGTCATTTTCAGGTAGGGCGACGGCTCCGGTTCCTTCTTTTCCTTTCCGTATTCAAATTCCTCCTCGGCAGCCATCGGCATCTGCATCTGCGCCAGCTGCGACTGTGGCGTGGCGCGCCCGGCCTCTTCGGCGGCACGCTCAATGACGCTTGTCGTGCCCAGGATGGCGTCGGTGCTTTTCACTATTTGTCGCGGCACAATGCCGTGTTCCATATTGTACTTTATCTGTTTCTCGCGGTGACGGTTGGTGAGGTCGATGGCGCGTTGCATGGAACCCGTGATGCTGTCGCCGTAGAGGATGGCTTTGCTGTGCACATTGCGAGCTGCGCGACCGATGGTCTGTATCAGTGCGCGGTCGCTTCGCAGGAATCCTTCCTTGTCGGCGTCCAGAATGGCCACCAGACTCACCTCGGGCAGGTCCAGTCCCTCGCGCAGCAGGTTTACGCCCACCAGCACGTCGAACACTCCCATTCGCAGGTCGCGCATGATTTCCACGCGCTCCAGGGTGTCCACGTCGCTGTGTATGTATTTGCTCTTTATGCCCAGGTTGATCAGGTAGCTTGTCAACTCCTCGGCCATGCGCTTGGTGAGCGTGGTGACGAGCACACGTTCTCCCTTGTCCACGGTATTCTCTATCTCGTCCAGCAGGTCGTCCACCTGGCTCACCGCGGGGCGTACTTCCACCACGGGGTCCAGCAGACCTGTGGGACGTATCACTTGCTCCACCACCACGCCCTCGGCCTCTCCCAATTCGTATTCGGCCGGCGTGGCGCTGATGTAGATGGTCTGTCCCGTGAGGTTGTAGAATTCGTCGTAGGTCAACGGACGGTTGTCCAACGCCGACGGCAGGCGGAAGCCGTATTCCACCAGCGACGTCTTGCGCGAACGGTCGCCGCCGTACATGGCGCCGATTTGCGGTACCGTCACGTGGCTCTCGTCCACCACCAGCAGGAAGTCGTCGGGGAAATAGTCTATCAGGCAGAAGGGGCGGCTGCCGGGAGCCCGGCCGTCGAAGTAGCGGCTGTAGTTCTCGATGCCCGAGCAGTAGCCCAGTTCCTGTATCATCTCCAAGTCGTAGTTTACTCGTTCTTCCAGCCGCTTGGCCTCCAGGTGCTTGTCGATGCTCTCCAGGTAGTCGCGACGTTCATACATATCGCGTTGTATCTGCAGCAGGGCTTCGGCCATGTGGTCTTTCGAGGTGAGGAAGTTCGAGGCGGGGTAGATGACAATCTCGTCAAACCGTTCCAGACGCTGTCCGCTGACGGGGTCGAAACTCTCCAGACTTTCCACCTCGTCGTCCCAGAACGAGACGCGGTAGCAGAAGTCGGCAAACGAGGGGTAGATGTCCACCGTGTCGCCCTTGACGCGGAAGCGGCCGTTGACGAATTCAATCTCGTTCCTTACATACTGTCCGTCGAGCAGCCGCATCAGCAGGTCGTCCCTCTTCAGGCGGTCGCCCACGCGGATTTCAATGGTGCCTTTTTTGAACTCCTCGGGGTTGCCGATGCCGTAGATGCAGCTCACCGAGGAGACGACGATAACGTCGCGCCTTCCGCTCAGCAGTGCCGAGCTGGCGCGCAGGCGCAGCTTGTCAAGCTCGTCGTTGATGGCCAGGTCTTTCTCTATGTAGGTGTTGGTGGCGGCGATGTAGGCTTCGGGCTGGTAGTAGTCGTAGTAGCTCACGAAGTATTCCACCGCATTGTCGGGGAAGAACTGCCGGAATTCGCCGTAGAGCTGTGCCGCAAGGGTCTTGTTGTGGCTCAGCACCAGCGTGGGGCGCTGCAGCTCCTGGATGACATTGGCCACGGTGAAGGTCTTGCCGCTGCCCGTCACGCCCTGCAGTACCTGGGCCCTCTGGCCGTTGCGCACTCCTTCCACCAGCTGCCGTATGGCCTCGGGCTGGTCGCCCATGGGGGCAAAATCCGATTTCAGTTTGAAGTCCATAGTTGTTCAGTTTATTGTTCGTTGCCGCAGGCCGTGCTGCCGTCGAGCAGCATGCGCTGGCTGCTCTGCGTCAGCCCGAAGGCGTGGCGTCGCATGGCTGCGGTGCGTTCGGGATAGTCTTCCGACAGGTCGTCGGTGCTTTGTTCCTTGTATTTGTACAGGCTGGTGGTCTTTTGTTTCACGCGGTAGAGCATCAGCATCTCGCCGTCCACGGCGCCAATCTTGTCGTCGGCGCTGAAGTAGGCATAGGGTCTCACATGGTTGCGCAGGTCTGTGCCCAGCATGCATCCGCCGTCGTCCAGGCCCAGCAGGCCGAGCACCGTCGGGGCTATGTCGATTTGCTGTGCCAGCCGTTCCACGCGGTGGGCGTCGATGCGCCCGGGGGCGTAGAAGAGCAGCGGCACATGGTTGTAGCTCAGCGCCATGTCGTAGGTGGCATCCATGCGGGCCCCGTGGTCGGCCACGAAGACGAACACCGTCCGTCCGAACCACGGGCGCCGGCTGGCCAGCTGCATGAGGTGCCCGATGGCCCAGTCGGCGTATTCCACGATGGCCTGCTTGCGGTCGGTGTGGGTGCATTGCAGGTCGATGCCCTCGGGTATGATGTAGGGGCCGTGGTCGCTGCAGGTCATTGCGCAGACAAAGAAGGGCCCCCGGGCGGCGGTGCTGTCGAGGTGCTCAATCAGGTGGTCGAACATCACGTGGTCGGGCACTCCCCAGGTGCCGACCACCTCGCGCGAGGGGTAGTCCGACTGGCCCACCACGCGGTCGAAACCGTTCTGGTAGAGGAAGCCGCGCATGTTGTCGTAGTCCTCGTCGTGGGTGAGGAAGAACGTGGTGCGGTAGCCCGAAGCCTTCAGCCTGTGCGGCAGGCCGTGCATGTGGGGGATGGGCGTGCTCTTGATCATCTGGCGTGCCAGCAGGGCGGGGTGACCGTAGAGCGTGGAGTAGATGCCGTTGTGGGTGTGTATGCCGGCCGACCAGGCCTGGGTGAAAGTCATCGAGCGGTCCATGAGGCTGTCCAGGCAGGGCGTCAGGCTCTCCCCCGAGCGGCTCAGGCATGTCTTCTCGGCGCTCATGGACTCCATCAGCACCAGCACCACGTTGGTGCCCTCGGGCAGCCGCAGGTGCGCCTCGGGCAAGGTGTCGTCGGGCGGCAGCGAGCGCCATTCGTCCAGCACGGCGGTGGCCTCGGCCTCGTCCATCAGCGCCAGGGGCTGGTTGGAACTCTTGCCGGCGTCCTCCATGCTTTTGAGGAAGGTGAACACGGGGTTCAGCCCTATCTGGTTGAGGAAAGCGTTGTTGCAGAAATAGGCCGAGCCCACGCGCAGGGGGCTCTTGCTCGAGAGGCTCCCGCGCATGCCCGTGAAGCCCAGCGCCAGCAGCAGCACCCCGAGGCCGATGGCCCAGGGCAGGGGCAGGCGCTCGTCGAGGTGGCGCAGCAGCACGCGCCTGTAAATCAGCCTCCCCAGCAGCCACCATCCCGCACTCACCACAAGAAACACACCCAGGTAGACCACATACATTGGCTCGCTCACAATCATGCTCGCGGCCATGCCGAAGCTGTCCGTAAGCCCCAGCGAGGCGGCATCCAGACGCTGGAAAAAGTAGCAGAAATAGGGAATGTCGGCGGCGCAGGCAAGGAATGCCACGGTGTACAGCACCATCGGCAGGTAATGCACGATGCCGTAATACCAGCGTTTCCGCACGCCGCCCACCTCGCCGGCAATCAGCATCAGCAGCGGCAGCGCCAGCATGTAGCAGCTCACCGCCGTGTCGAAGCGGAAGCCGTTCCACAGGGCGTGGAGGTAGTTCCCCTCGAAGGCCACCGGCGTCTCCGACATGGAGCAGTAGACCGCCGTTTCGGCCAATCGGAACATCGTGAAAAAGACAATGCCAGCCAAGTAGATGCAGACCAAATAGTTGTATCGTGACGCCCTGTTATTCATAAATGCAAAGATACGATTTTTTTTCCACCCCTCCAAAAAAACATTTTTCCGCCGCCCCCTCTTCGCCCTCCGTTCGCCCCCAATTCGCCCCTTCCCATATACTTCTTATATAGTTCTTATATAGTTCCTATATACAGTATATAAGAACTATATAAGAACTATATGTGAACTATATAGGAACTATATAAGAAGGGCCGAACAAGGGGCGAATCGGGGGCGAAGAGGGGGCCTGTTGCGTTGGGTGAAAATGCGCTATTTTGGGTGAATGACATCCGCCTTTGGGCGTCCGACAGAGGGGTTGCGGGCGGCGCCGCGACCGATTCTTTTTGGGTTAACATGCTGATTCTATGTGTTGTGGAGGATATTTTTGCCGAGGATGGCTTCTATTTCCGGTTTTTTGTGTAAATTTGCCTTTCGTTTTGAATGGAAAAAAAGTGAAAACGCTATGGCGAAGCAGATACAGATTGACCTGACGCCCGAAGAGCTCCACAGCGAGACCGCCGTGGGGCGCAGCGTGGCCCGCACGCTGGGGGTGAAGGAGGAGGCGCTGGGGTGCTGGCGCATCGTGCGACGCAGCATCGACTGCCGTCGCCGCAAGGTGGTGTACCACTGCACCGTGGAGGTTGACGACGGAGGGGAGCGTCCTGCCGTCGGGGCGGCCTCGGCCGCGGCTGCCGCCCTGGGCACCGTCTCCGGTGCTGCGCGCACCGTGGTTGTCGTCGGCGCCGGCCCGGCGGGTCTCTTCGCCGCCCTCAGGGCGTTGCAGCTGGGCATGAAACCCGTCGTGGTCGAGCGCGGCAAGCCTGTCGAGGAGCGCAAGGGCGACATTGTCAGCATGGTGCGCACCAAGGAGGTGAACCCCGACAGCAACTGGTGCTTCGGCGAGGGCGGCGCGGGTACCTACAGCGACGGCAAGCTCTACACCCGCTCCACCAAGCGCGGCGATGTGGGCGAGGTGCTGCGGCTCTTTGTGGAGCATGGCGCCGACCCCGACATCATGGTCGATGTCCACGCCCACATCGGCACCGACCGCCTGCCGGCCATCATCGCGCGCATGCGCGAAACCATTCTCTCGCATGGCGGTGAATACCATTTCAATGCGCGCGTCGTCGACCTCGTGGTGAAGGGAGGGCGCGTCTGCGGGGTTGCCGTCGACGGCGGCGCTGTCATCGAGGGCGACGCCGTGGTCCTCGCCACGGGCCATTCGGCCCGCGATGTCTACGAGCTCTTTGCCCGCCGCGGCTGGATGCTGGAGGCCAAACCCTTCGCACTCGGCGTGCGTGTGGAGCACCCGCAGGAGCTCATCAATGAGATTCAGTATCACGGCCGTGGCTATTCCCGACTCCTGCCGCCGGCCACCTACAACCTTGTCACCCAGGTGGGTGGACACGGCGTGTTCAGCTTCTGCATGTGCCCCGGCGGCGTCATAGTGCCTGCCGCCACGGCGGGCGGTCAGCAGGTGGTGAACGGCATGAGCAACGCCGCGCGCAATTCGGCCTTTGCCAACAGCGGCATCGCCGTGACGGTGAGCCCCGAGGACGTCGGCTCCGAAGGGCCGCTGGGGCTGCTGGAGTTCCAGCGCAGGGTGGAGGCGCGCGCCTTCGAGGCCGCCGGCGGTTGCATCGACGCCCCGTCGCAGCGGCTTGTCGACTTCCTGCAGCGCCGTCCCTCGTCGCGCCTCAACAAGAGCAACTATATGGGCCACTGCGTCAGCGCCCCGCTGCACGAGGTGCTGCCGCCTTTCGTGGTCGACTGTTTGATACAGGCTTTCAAGGACTTCGACCGCAAGATGAAGGGGTTCGTCACTGAGGAGGCCTCGCTGCTGGCCGTGGAGAGCCGCACCTCCAGCCCTGTGCGTATTCCCCGCGACCGCGACACCCTGCAGCATCCTCAGCTGCCAGGCCTCTATCCCTGCGGCGAGGGTGCCGGCTACGCCGGCGGCATCGTCAGCTCCGCCCTCGACGGCATGCGCTGCGTGGAGGCAATCAGCCTTCGAAAGTGAAACTGAGCATGAAGGTGCGGGAGTGGAGGTGCTCGAAGGCCTGGATGTAGACGTCGGGGTCTTCGACGCGCAGGTCGATGATGCCGAAGGTCATCTTGAGGTCTATGGCGAATTTTACATAACGCAGGAAGACGTCGAAACCGAGGCCCATGGTGTAGCGTAGGTCGTTGGGTTCGAGGCGTATGATGCTTTCGTCGGTGCGGTTGCGGTTTTTGCGCAGCGAGGCGAAGTCGAAGCCGTAGGAGATGCCGCCGGTGAGGTAGGGGCGGAAGTTGCCCCAGCGCATGGCGCGGAACTTGATTTCGATGGGAAAGTCGCCGTATACCGACTCCACGTTGCGGCTGAGTTCGGTGAGGCGGTGCGAGGCCAGGTAGGCGGGCTCCCAGGAGTAGGTGACGTCGCGCGTGATGAGCGTGACGCCGGGGAGGATGCGCAGGTTGAACCAGTTGCCGAGGCGTAGGTCGCCGATGACGGCGATGTGGAAGCCGGGGTCATAGGAGGTGGTGCCGTAAAGGGTTTGGCGCAGGCTTTCGTCGTGGGTGTATTCGAGGTCGAACTTGGAATGGGTGTAGCCCACCTGGATGCCGTAGTGGAGGAGGCGGGAGTCGAACTTGCCGAGGTTGCCGACTTGGGCGTGGACGGAATTGAAAATTGAAAATTGAAAAATGAAAACGAAGCCAATGCAGAGCATCAGTTTAAGCGGCCTGTTTATAAACCTCGTCAGTTTCAATTTTCAATTTTCAATTTTCAATTTTAGTTTTCGGTTATTTCGCCGCGCAGCGACTGGCTGAGGCGCTGGCGGACGTGGTCCTTGTTGTTGGGGAAGTTGCCGAGGAGGAACATGAGCTTGGTGATGGCAGCCTCGATGGTGATGTCGCCGCCGCCAACGACGCCTATGCGGTCGAGGTCGCAGCTGGCTGCATACTGGCGCATGACGACGGAGCCGGCCTTGCACTGGGTGACATTCATGACGATGATGCCGCGCTGGATGGCCTCGTCGAGGGCGGAGATGAACCAGGGGTCGGTGGGCGCGTTGCCGGAGCCGTAGGTCTCGATGATGACGCCCTGGAGATTGGGGGTGCGGAGGACGGCGTTGACGACGTCGGGGCCGATGCCGGGGAAGAGCTTGAGGATGGCCACGCGGGTGTCGAACTGCTTGCGCACGACGAGGGGCTCGGTGGGCATGGGGAGGAAGAGGTGTTCGCGAAGGGTGATGTTGATGCCTGCTTTGGCGAGGGCAGGGTAGTTGTAGGTCTCGAAAGCGTCAAAGTTGGCAGCGCTCATCTTGGTGCTGCGGTTGCCGCGATAGAGGTGGTTCTCGAAGAAGATGCAGACTTCGGGGATGGTGCAGAGGCGCGTGGAGGCTATCTCGAGGGCGCAGATGATGTTCTCGCGGCCGTCGCTGCGCAGCATGCCCAGGGGCAGCTGGCTGCCGGTGAGGACAATGGGCTTGGCAAGATTCTTGAACATGAAGCTCAGCGCCGAGGCGGTGTAGGCCATGGTGTCGGTGCCGTGGAGGACGACGAAGCCGTCGTAGCGCTCGTATTCGCGCTCGATGATGCTGGCGATGTCCATCCACAAGGAGGGGGTCATGTTGGAGGAATCGATAATGTTGTCGAGGGTGATGGAGTCGATGTCGTACTGGCAGTTCTTGAGTTGCGGCACGGCGTCGTATATGCGGTCGAGGGCGAAGGGATGGAGCGAGCCGTTCTCATCCTGCACCATACCAATGGTGCCGCCGGTGTACACGATTAGCACTTTGTTGTTTTTCATACCCTATATAACGCGGTAAATTTTTTTTTATTGCGACAGCGGAAAGAAATATTAGGGGATATAAAACAAAAAAAAGACGCCCGGAGGGGGCGTCTTTTGTGTTGTCCTACCAGGATTCGAACCTAGACAAGCAGAACCAAAATCTGATGTGCTACCATTACACCATAGGACAATGCAAAGTGAGAGTCTGGGATGGGGGTGCTGAGCATGCGATGCTTGAATATCACCGTTTTTTTTCTCTCCAAAGCGGGTGCAAAGGTACGACTATTTTTCGAGGTGGCAAAATTTATTTTCTATCTTGCTGAAAAAGAAAGGTGTCGGTGCTTAGTGGAGTATGGTGTGCGGCTTGAGTATTTTGGCGAAGAGGTCGTAAAAGATGTCGATGGCCCAGGGGGTGTTGGTGCAGAGTTTGCGTTTCCAGCGGTTGGCGATGCGGCGGCGCCATTTGAAGGAAATGCGTTTGAAGAAGTGCCTGGCCGAAGGTTCGGGCAGGGAGAATTCGCCCACGAGGATTTCGTGCATGGCGCGCTCGGCCAGGGCTTTGTCGGAGGGTAGCCCCATGCATGTCTGGTGCTGGAAATAGAGGTGGCAGAGTTCTTCCAGACATGCGGCAAAGGGGAGGAATCCGTACTGGCGGGCAACGGATACAACATATTGCCAGTCGACGTCGTGGCTGTATGAGCGGCAAAAGAACGTCCAGTCGAGCAGGTGTCGGAGGGTGATGCGGTCGGCGGCGAAGTGGGCTGCCATGTGGCGGAGGTAGAAGAGGGCGGAGAAAGTGGGCGGTGGCAGGAAGCAGGCCTGGCCGTCGAGAACGAAGGGGATATGGGTGCGGTTGGCCTCGGTTTTGAGGAGCCGTTCAAACGACATGTTGCCCCGGGCGCCATAGCGGTTGATGAAGTCGTAGTGGTTCTCGATGAGAATATTGTTGAATGCGTATTTGCTATGGTGGTGGGTTTGGGTACTGACTTTGACGCCATAGTGTTGCACCATCAGGGCGTCGGCTTCGCGCCAGCGTCCGTACTGGTAGAAGTCTATGTCGCCGAAGCTGCGCAGGTTGGGTTTGGGGTAGAGTCGGGCAAGGGTGATGCCTTTGAGCAGCATGGTGTTGATACCGTGGCTGTTGAAGAGCGCCAGCATTTGGCTGAGCGTGGAGCGGGCGTGGTTGAACTTGCCGATGGTGGCGTTCTGTGCGGTGATGAATTTGAGCTTGGTGGCGAGGGGGAGATTGGTGTTGCAGTAAGCAAAGGCGTCGCACACGAGCGCTGCCACATTCTGTTGGCATGCCATGCTGAACAGGGTCTCCCATTCCCCGGGGGACAGGGACACTGAAATATCGGAGTTGTTTGCCGCTGCTGCGGTGAGAGTCGTCAGCGCCTGCAGGAGATGGGCAGAGGGTTGCATTGATTACTATTTGGTGCTGTAGGCGATGCGGTAGATGGTGACATAGGCCATGCGCAACGATTGAACACCGATGGTGAGATAGTGGGGCCAGTCTTCGTTGCGCCAGGCTTTGCGTTTTTTCTTCGGTGTGGGCTCGACGAAGACGATGTCGTTCTGCTGCAGGTAGTAGTAGGGCGAGTTGAGGACTTCTTTGCGTGTGAGGTCGATGGTGTCGACAATTTGTTTGTTGATGCCTGAGCGGACGACGACGACGTTGGTGCGCATGCCGTCCATCGTGATGTCTCCACATTGGGCGAGAGCCTCGAAAATGGTCAGCCTGCTGCCATCGGCGACAATGACGCTGGGCTTTTTCACTTCACCGATAACGGTGACATGGAAGTTCATGAGGTTTACCGTTGCGACAGGGTCGGTGACGTAGCCCCCCTGGATGAGCATGGATTCAATCTCTCGTTCCAGTTGGGTACGTGTTTTGCCGGCTACATGCAGGCGTCCGAGGACGGGGAAGATGATGTCGCCGGATTGCGAGACGAGGTATCCTTTTATCGTGTTCTTGTCTTTGATGACTTTGGTCGTATTGGTCTCCTGGTTGAATGCCTTTACGGATTCGGGAGACTGGCTGCTGATGAAGATGTAGAGTTCGTCGTTGGGGTAGATGGTGGCATCGTAGGAATTGGTGATAGGGGTGGGGGTGTTGTGCGGTGCATCTTCCACATAGAGGTATCGCTGTTCGGTGCGGCACCCGGAGACGAGAAGGATGGCAAGGACAAGCAAGGAATACAAGCTGCTGTGTCGTATGGTGTGTGGCGTTGGATTCATTGTTGTCGGTTTTTTTATTTTTCGTTTTTCTTCTGCCAGGGCATGGTGATGGTGGGGAGTTCGACCGACTTGAAGGCCGAGAAGAACGCACTGGTTGACGATTTCTCTTTTCCGTAGATGTCGTTTACAAGGTCTTTGTATTTGTCCATGAGGGGAGCGCGACGCAGTTTGAGCGTGGGGGAGAGGAGCCCGTTGTTGGGGGTCCATTCGTCTGTCACCAGGCGGAACTGTTTTACCTGTTCGTGCGGGGCCAGGTTTTTGTTGAACTCATCCAATACCTTGCGAATCTTTTCTTGGGTTTTAGGCAACGCAATGAGTTCGGCGTTGTCGCGGTAGTGCAGCTTGTATTTCAGGGCCCAGTAGTGGAGGGTGTTGAAGTTGGGACTGATGATGGCGGCCACCTGCTTCTCGTTTTCGCCGATAATCATTACCTGTTCAATGTATTCAGAACCACGCAACAGGTTTTCGATGAGCTGGGGGGCCACATATTTGCCGGCGGAGAGTTTGAAGATGTCCTTCTTGCGGTCGGTGATTTTCAGGTAGCGTCCGCCTACGAGGGTGCCGATGTCGCCGGTGTGGAACCATCCGTCGGCGTCAATGACCTGTGCGGTGTATTCGGGGTCTTTGTAGTAACCCAGCATGATGTGTGGTCCACGAGTCAGGATTTCGCCGTCCTCATCGAACTTCATCTCCACGCCGCTCAGAATGGGGCCTACGGTGCCTATTTTCACTTGGTGGTGGGCAGGGTCGTTGACGGCGATGACGGGAGAGGTCTCGCTCAAGCCATAGCCTTCGTAAATGTTGATTCCTGCAGCGGCGAAGAGGCGTACCATTTTGGGCTGGATGCTGCTGCCTCCGGTGATGACGGTGAGGTGCTTGCCTCCGAATTTTTCGCGCCAGTGGCGGTAGACAAGGCGGTCCAGAATCCATTGGTTTATTTGGTAAAAAGGCTGCACTTTGGTCAGTCCGGTGTAATCGTAGCGCTGTCCGTGGCGGAAAGCCCAGTCGTAGATGGCTTTTTTGATGCCAGAAAAGTCTTTGCCGGCGGCATAGAGTTTGTCGTAGACCATCTCCAGTACCCTTGGGACGGCGCAGAATCCGTCGGCCTGCAGTTCCTGCATGTTCTGCTGGATGGTACCCATGCTTTCTGCATAGTAAATGCTGATGCCCAGATACTGATAATGGTAGTTCATGGAGCGTTCGTAGATGTGGTTCAGAGGCAAGAAAGAGAGAAAGCGGTGGCGACTGTCGCAGGGCTGCACCTGTGCGTGAGCGGTGAAATTGGAGCAGAGGTTGCGATGGCTCAGCATGACGCCTTTGGGCAAGCCGGTGGTGCCGCTGGTGTAAATCATTGTTGTCCAGTCGTCGGGCTTGATTTCGCGTTTGCGGCGTTCTATCTCACCCATCCATTTGTCGCGATTGGCGATGCCTAACTTCAGTATTTCCAGAGTGCGATGTTCCCCTTCGACGTTAGCCAAGGTGTATACTTGCAGTGCGGATTCCATTTGGTCCAAAGCGGGACGCAGTCTGTTGAGCAGCACTTTCGAACTGACCATCACGGCAACGGCTTCGCTATGGCGCAGGATATGGAGGTAACTCTCAGTGTTGAGGGTTGGGTAGATGGGCACATGGATGATGCCGCACATGGCCAGGGCCATATCGATGAAGTTCCATTCAGGGCAGTTGCTGCTCATGGTCACCACACGGTCGCCCTGTTTGATACCCATCTCGCACAGGCCATAGGCCAGGTAATGGGCAAATTTATAATAGTCGTGTGAGCTGTATTTAACCCACTCGCCGTTCACTTTTCCTGCCAGAATGTCATCCTTCGGATAGCGCTCCACCAAGTGATCCAGTAGGTCGAAGGTACGCGTGATTTCTGCCATAACTTTTTATTTTTATCTAATTCTGCGTAGTGTATATATTTGACTTTGGTTGCTTGCTGTAATGCCACACAAATCAAAGTGCAAAGATACGCAATTTTTATAAAGTAGCAAAAAAATTCTCCTCTAAATACGATTTCAGGTCGGCACTGATAGATTCGTTGGCTTTGCGTGGGTATCGAATGGTGGTGAAAATCTCGCAATAGTTGCGTGTGCCGTTGTCCTTCACCATCTGTTGGTTGAAGGGGTCGTTGTCTCGTACTGCGTGTGTTTTCACGATATCTTCGTCTGTGGGGTCATTGTAGGTCTCGCTGTGGAGGACGGCCTCGCAGCCCAGGCGTTCGCTCATCCTGCCTTCTTCGGCAGGGTGACCCATTGCAAGTGTAATCACAGGAACCACGCCTTTGGGGCATTTCAGCAAATCTGCTATTATTTTCGTGTTGTACATCACTGTTCCCAGATAGCAGAAACCCAGGCCGTTGGCCTCTGCGGCTATGCAGAGGTTTTGGGAGAAAAGGCTTGCGTCGACGAGGCCCGACAGCAGCCATAGTAAGTTGCTGTACGGTTCGTCGCAGCCGTTCACCCGGCAATAATGATGGTAGCGATTCACGTCTACACATATCGTGAGCCACAGCGGTGCAGAGGCGCATTGGCCGAAATGCAGTTCGCATAGTGCTGTGCGCAGCGGCTCCTCTTGGGTGGCAATGACAGAATATAATTGCATGTTGCCCGTGTTGGAGGCTCGCAGGCCGCATTCTACAATTTCTTTCAGTTGTGCACTATCGACACGCTCCTTCGTGAATTTCCTTATCGAACGATGCTTTAGCATCACATCTATTGCGTTTTTTTCCATTCCTTTTTTCAGAGAATTTGAAATTAAATTGCAAAGATACGAATATTTCCTCACATACCAGAAAAAAACTTTGCCTTTGGGTTTGTTGATGGTTAAAAAAGTAAAAATGCAGAAGGAGAAAATTGCTTGAGCTTCATGTGCACACAAAAAACGATTTTGGCCGTTTATTGAATACATTAGTTGCCAAAATATTCACTAAAAGAACAATAAAAATGAGAAAAAAGAGCAAAAACGAAACCACTCCTCAGCAATATGTCTCGGATATTGTCGCAATACACGAGATGAATCATCGTCAAAATACGTTAGGCGTAAACCATGCTTTGATGCGACACATTGATGAATTTTGTGGAAGGCCAGCGAAGATTAGCGACGTTACGGAGGATTTTTGTATTGCATTCTCCGAGTTTCTGGCTTCACATGTTTCAAAAAGTAGTGTGAAAACGTATATGCAAAAACTGCATGCTATCTTGGATCATGCTGTGGCGGTTCGGGTCATTCCCTCAAATCCGATGCCTCCGGTCAAAGCAATGGTTTCTGGGTGTAGAAGTGCCCAGAGGGTCTACCTCACCCGAGACGAAATCGTGCGGTTGTCGCAAACTTCTTGCCGACACGAGGAAACCAAACGGGCCTTTCTGTTCGCATGTCAGACCGGCCTTCGTCTCTCCGATATAGAGACTCTTGCGTGGGACGATCTTACCGAGGTAGGAGGACGGCTTTCTGTCTCAAAAGTGCAGGTTAAGACAGGACGCGAAGTGCGAGTGCCGCTAAATGCAGTGGCGCAGGAATTGCTGGGGGACCAAGGCGGTAGGGGGAAGGTGTTTTCTCTTATGTCGCGCTCTGTCATAGCATCGGATTTGCAGAATTGGGCTGAGGCGGCGGCAATTGACAAACATCTCACTTTTCATGTTTCGCGTCATACTTTTGCCACGTTGGCCATAGCAGCAGGGGTGGATATATATGTTGTCAGTCGGCTTTGTGGGCATACTACTGTTCGTACAACGGAAATCTATGCACATATAATAGACGAAGCTCTTTTGAAGGGTGTTTCCTTGCTTGAGAATGCAATGTTGTCCGATTCTGCACCAAAACGAGGCCGTGAACGGGTAGGTATATGGGGACGCATAAAAAAGATGCTTGCGCCCCGATTGCTGACTGTCCTCAAATAAACGGGTTCCTGCACTGTGGCAATGCAGGAACCCGTTGAAATCAGTTTGCTGACGCCGTTAGAGCGAGAGTCCTCCGTCAACGCAGATAACCTGTCCAGTGATGTATTCGGAGAGGTCTGATGCAAGGTATAGCGATGTCTTGGCAACATCGAGGTCCGTGCCACCGCGACGCAGGGGGATGTCCTCCATCCATCCTTTGCGTACATCTTCCGGCAGCTGCTGTGTCATGGCAGTCTCGATAAATCCTGGAGCAATGGCATTGCTGCGGATGCCGCGCGAACCCAGCTCTTTAGCAAGGCTTTTGGTGAAGCCCAGGATACCGGCCTTTGATGCAGAATAGTTGCACTGGCCTGCGTTGCCGTTGACGCCGACGACGGAACTTGTGTTGATGATGGAGCCCGAACGCTGCTTGAGCATCATTGGGGCAAAGGCCTTGCAGAAATTGAAGACCGAGCGCAAATTGACTTCAAGGACAAGGTCCCAATCTTTGGGCTGCATGCGTAGCAGCAGATTGTCGCGTGTGATGCCGGCATTGTTGACCAGGACATCCAGACGGCCGAATTCTTTCTGTACAATATCGGCTACGCGGAGAGTGTCTTCATAGTCAGCAGCATTGCTGGCAATAAACATCGAACGCGGTTGCATCTTCTGCAGTTCGGCCAGCAGCTCACGGCTGCTGTCGTTCTCCTGCAGGTCGGTGAAAATAACGGTGGCACCTTCTTCGGCAAAGAGCAGTGCCGTGCGACGGCCAAGGCCGCGTGAGCCTCCAGTAACGAGGGCAATCTTATCTTTTAAAAGGTTCATGATATTCAGTTTTTAGGGGTGTCGATTAATGCAAATGAAAGAATGCCTTTGACGGCGGTTTTTCCGCCGACTTTGGCTTCTGCCTCGGCGTGGAAGATGAGTCCGCGGCGGTCGGTGATGCGACCGCGGATTTCAATGGTGTCGCCGGGGCGCACGGGCTGGCGAAAGCGGGCTTCTTTGATGCCGCTGTAGAGGGGTGTGCGGCCGGCGGCAAGCTCGTCGCGTACCAGAATGCACATGGACTGTCCCATGATTTCACAAAGGATGACCCCAGGCACGATGGGGTTGCCGGGGAAGTGGCCCTGCAGGAAGAATTCGTCACCACGCACATGATAGTGGGCAATGGCGGTGTCGCCCTCCATGGTTACATCGTCCACGAGCAGCATCGGCTCGCGGTGTGGCAGGAAGGTCTTGATTCCGTCTCTGTTCAGTATTTCCATATATGTTTGTTTTTTAGATTTTTCTTAAAGCTACAGTTGCATTCTGTCCTCCGAAGCCGAAGGTGTTGCTGATGGCAATGTCGGCTTGGTATTTGCGGGCAGTGTTGGGTGTATAGTCCAAGTCGCACTCGGGGTCCGGCTGGTCAAGGTGCAGGGTGGGGGGCACGATGCCGTTCTTCAGAGCCAAGGCTGTGATGATCAGCTCTACGGCGCCGGTGGCGCCCAGCATGTGGCCGTGCATCGATTTGGTACTGCTGATGACGGCTCGACGGGCATCCTCTTCGCCGAGAGCTTTCTTGATGGCCAGCGTCTCGCCTTTGTCGTTGAGGGGTGTGCCGGTGCCATGGGCGTTGATGTAGAGGTTCTCTCCCGACTTGTATCCGGCCTCTTCCAGCGCCAGACGCATCGATTCTGCTGCGCCGCGGCCTTCGGGGTGCGGGGCGGTGTAGTGGTGGGCATCACAGGTGTTCCCATAGCCACATACCTCAGCGTAGGTCTTTGCTCCGCGCTTCTTGACGAGCTCTTCGCTTTCAAGTACGAGTATGCCCGATCCTTCGCCGAGGACGAAGCCGTGGCGACGGCTGTCGAAGGGCAGCGAGGCGGCCATGGGGTCTTCGCTGGTGGTGAGGGCTTTCATGTTGGCAAATCCGCCGATGGCCATGCCGCAGACGGCAGCTTCGGCGCCACCGGTGATGACGGCGTCGGCGCGGCCTTCGCGAATAAGCCGGTAGGCTTCTCCAACCGAGTGGGTGCCCGTAGCGCAGGCTGTCACTACTGGAAGGTTGGGGCCCTGGGCGTTATATGTGATGGCGACGTTGCCGCCGGCAATGTTGCCAATCATCTCCGGAATGAAAAGCGGCGAGATACGGCGCAAGCCATATTGCATGCGGTTGGCATGCTCTCTTTCGAAAGTCTGGATGCCACCAATACCGCTGCCGATGGCAACACCAAGGCGACGCGGGTCAACGTCCTCGCCTACCTTCAGTCCGCTGTCTGCCATGGCTTGGGCGGCGGCGGCAAGGGCATACAGGGCATAGACGTCGTTGTGGCGAACCATCTGCTTGTCAATGCCGTATGCTTCGGGATGGAAGTCCTTGACCTCGGCGGCAATCTTCACGGGCAGGTCGGCGGTGTCAATCTTCGTGATGAAGTCGATGCCGCAGACTCCGTTGATGAGGTTGTTCCACAGTGTCTCGATGTCGTTTCCGATGGGAGTGATGCATCCCACTCCGGTAATATATACTTTTCTCATATATTAATTATTATTGTTTTCATTATATTAGTATCTTACAATTGCGGTGCCTGTAACGAATCCTGCACCGAAGGCGCTCAGCAACAGCGTGTCTCCGCGTTTGATGCGTCCTTCGCGAATGCCTTCGTCGAGCAGCAGCGGAATGGCCGCCGAACTGGTGTTGCCAAAGCGTTGCACATTGGTGGGAAACTTCTCTTCGGGTTGTTTCAGGTTCTCTCGTATGGCCTCGTTGATGCGGAGGTTGGCTTGGTGGAGGAGGAAATGGTCGATATCGTCGAATGTCATTCCGGCGTCTGCCACCACCTGAGAGATATCGCGCGAGGCGGATGTGACAGCCATGCGGAATACTTCGCGTCCTTTCATCTCGAGGGCATGGTGGGTGTCTATTCCTTCGCCGCTCTCAAAGGGCGTGGCCTCCATGGGGTTGCGGTACACAATAACGTCGCGCATGGGGGTGGATGTCAGCTTGTGCGCCAAAAGGCTCTCTCCTTTGGTCAGCACTACGGCACCGGCTCCGTCGCCAAATAGTACGGAGCAGTTGCGGTCTGTCCAGTCGCAGAAACGTGTGCATTCTTCTGCCGCCACAAGCAGGATGTTCTTGGCTCGTCCGGTGGCCAACAGTGCGTCGCAGAGGTCGATGCCGTAAACAAAACCCACGCAGGCCACGTTGACATCCATGGTTGGACAGTTCGGCCCCTTGATTCCCAGTCCGCCTTGGATGATGCTGGAGAGGTGTGGGGTCACATAAAGATTGGAGACGTTGGAACAAATTATATAGTCTATGTCGTCTGGACACAGACCTGCGGCGTCAATGGCGCGGGCCGATGCTTCGATGGCAAGGTCCTCAAATCTTTCGTCGGTGATGATATGACGCGTTTTTATTCCAGTTCGTGTAGTAATCCATTCGTCGCTGGTGTCGAGAAACTCCGATAACATGTCGTTTGTGACAACTTTCTTCGGCAGTGCGCTTCCAGTTCCTATTATTTTCATGTTAAAAAGTATTAATTTTGGGCTGCAAAGAAACGTTAAAATTCCTAAATATAAAAGTTAATTTAAGTAAAATGCACAATAATATGGGTGAAAAAGCGTTATTTTGGGTGAAATTCGATTATTTTGGGTGAAATTAATACGATATGAATACTAACCAAACTCTAAATTTGCCGGCGATCGCCCGCTTTTTGACTTCAGGAGAGGCAAATTTGCTTTTCTTGGTACTATCGTTTCTCATGGCAGTGATACTGGTTGTTTTTGTGCAGCCCGTTGAGGTGTTGGATTATACCACGTATAATACCACTCTTTCTCCCCTTGCCATCTTGGCTTTGATGTCGGCTGGCGGCTATTCCGTTGTAGCTTTGAGCCGCTTGGTGCTGACGCTTTTGGCACGACGCAAAGAACTGTCGCTCTTTTGGTTGCTTATGTGGGTGTCGATCGAACTTATCTTCTGCGTCGCTGTTACCACTATCATGGCTTGGAGCATCAGTGGGGGCGGTGAGCTTCGTTTGGCACCTATGGCAGGCGATATTCTGCTTGGCAATGTGGCGGTGTTTCTCATTCCCAATGTCATTGCCTATCAGACTTTCCGAATGAAGGAACTGCGTGTTGAATTGGCATCTTTTCGGAGAAGATATGCGGCCGATAACCAGCCTGTTGTGTCGGAACAGAGCATCAATTTCTATGACAAAGGAGGCCGTCTGGCTTTCTCCACACGCATCGCCAATGTGCTGTATATTGAGGCTGCGGACAATTATACCAATATACATTATATCAATGGGGAGAAGGAGGACACTTTCATCCTTCATAACTCGTTGAAGGACCTGGAGCGTGATTATTCCGATATGGGGTTGTTGCGCTGCCACCGGGGTTTTATGGTCAATTTGCAGAATGTGAAGTTGATGCGTAAAGAAAAGGGCGTCCTGCTTCTCGAGCTGTCTTCCACGTCGAAGACCATCCCTGTCTCCAAGAGCTATGCTTCGTCCGTCACCGACTATTTTTCTTCCGTCGGTGCGGTGTCTGCTGCGCAAGAGTCTTGACACTTTGATTTTTTTCGTATCTTTGCATCTCGAAAATATCTTATAAAAGTTATGCAATTCAGACTTACTTATCAGGAAATTAGTGATTTGATAGAGCGCAAGGCTGGCCGTCGCCTGCCCGTCATGTACGGCGGTCCGCATACGGTCCGTATCAGTTACGATGTCAATGTCCTTTTCAAGACGGCCAGTGTTGGGTTGGATTTGACTGTTGACGAGATTGATCAGGCGGGAAATATCTTCCTCTCCTACAATGGTGGTGCGGGTATCGATTACATGGTCAAGATGGCCCTGAACCAGGCCAAGAACCAGCCTGGTGGCGACATGATAGAGCTCCTTTCCGACAATCGTATCATGCTGCAACTGAGTAAGAACGCCCAGGCTGGGTCTCTCTTTAACCATATTACGCTGAAAGACATCTGCTTCGACGAGCAGTTTGCCATCATTGAGTTCGAGCCGAAGCTCTAAGCTATTGGTTGTGATACTTTTCGTGGTGCAGGATGGTGAACGCCCTGTAGAGCTGCTCCACGAAGAACAGACGCACCATCTGGTGGTTGAAGGTCATCTGCGACAATGAAACCTTGTGCATTGCTTTGACGTAGACGGCAGGAGAAAAGCCGAAGGCGCCACCGATGACGAACGCCATTGTGCGTGTGCCTGCATTCATCTGTTTCTGAAGGTATTCGGAGAACCCCACGGAGGTGTATTCCTTGCCATGCTCGTCGAGCAGCACCACGCAGTCCGCTTTTTCCAATTGTTTCAGTATCAGCTGTCCTTCGCGTTCCTTTACTTCTTCGGCGGAGGCTTTGCCCAGGTTCTTCAGTGCGGGTATCACTACCAGCTCGAAGTCGCAATAGTGTTTCAAGCGTCCGACGTACTCGTCGATGCCTGTCTGCAGGTAGGGGATGTCGGTTTTTGAAACGACTATCAGTTTGATGTTCATAGGTGTAGTATCTTTTCGCCGAAGGGCATTCGTGAACGATAGATGCAGTGCAGTTCTGTCTTTTTTGCCCCAAAGGAGCTGTAGAAATGCCCCACTCCCGGGTCGGTTCCGCCTTCGAAGTCGAATGCTTCTGTCTTTCCGTAAAGGTCTGTCAGCATGGTCCATACCAATACGGTCATACTGTTGCGCAAGGCTTCTGGGCGCATGGCAGACATCAGCGCGTAGGCGCAGTGGCTGTCGTAGACCGCGAAGCGGGCGGCCGTCAGGGTGCCGTCGGCATCGCGCAGGCCGTAGAGCAACGCCTGTCCGCGACCGAGAGCGGTGCTGCATACGCGCTCAATGAGCTCGCTGTTCAGCAGGTCGTGACCGCTGCGGCGCTGCCAATAGGCGACGTGCAGCGCTGCAAAGTCGGAGGGTTTCACCTGCCTGTCGATGGTATATGCCTCCCTTACGGCATCCAGCTGGCGTTTCCGGCCGCGGTCGGCCAGCTGTGGCAACTCCTCCGGTTTCGGCAGTGGGTCGAAGCGGTAGGTGAAATGTGTCGTGTGGCGAAAGCCTCTGTTTTCGAATGCTTTCCAGTCCTCCACGCCAGGGGCGAAGCGTTGCAGGCAAAGCACGGCTTTCTGCCTGCGCAGCCCTTCTGCCAGCGCCTCCAGAACCCAGTGTTGCGAGTTGGCGTCCAGGGTCGGGTCAATCCAAGGACCGCCCCACGGCGTCAGCTGTGGCAGGAGGATATATTTGAGACCGAATTTCTTGCCGTATAGGAACGGCAACGCTCCGCAGACCTCGCCGTGCCCTTTGCTTAGCAGCACGTCCCAGTGCTTGCCTGCGCAGACGGCCTCCATCCACCAATATTGCTGAAACAGAGGGATTCTCGCTCCCTCTGTTTCGCATATCTGGCGGTATGTCTCTTTGTCTGTCACTGCACTTTGATGCTCACGCGGTTGTTCATGGCGCGGCCCTCGTGCGTGCTGTTGTCGCCAATGGGGTCGGCGTCGCCTTTGGCGATAATCTCGATGCGTGTGGCGTCGATGCCGCGCAGCAGGAGGGCTTTTTTCACCTCCATGGCACGCTGGCGCGAGATGCCGGTGATGTAGGCTTCGGTGCCTTGGTTGTCGGCGTAGCCGGTGAGCAGCACGCCCTTGCGGTCGTTGTCTTTCAGGTAGTCGGCAAGTTCGTCGAGCACAGGGGTCCACGACTCGAGGATGGTGGCATCATTGGGGAAGAACCGTATGTCGGGGAAGGTGTGGGCCGATGTGTCGGTGGTGAAGATGTTGTTCTTTTTGCTGCCCAGGTAGACGAGCACACCCACGTGGATTATCTCGTCGCCGCGCTGTTCGTTGTAGAAATTGGCGCCCTTGAAGTAGCGGTAGTCAACCTCCGCTACCTTGTATTGCGTCTTGTTTTTCATGCCCTTCTTTGACTTCCAGTCGTTGAACGAGTCCAGCGATGCCTTGGCTTCCTCGCGGGCTTTGGCATGGAGCTGCTCGCGCTGCTGGTGGTCGGTGATTTCCGGATTGATGGCGTAGAGGGCGCACAGCGTCATGGTGGCGCGCGACACCTTCTCCAGGTAGTTCATTATGGGGCGTATTTCGTCGGGCCACGCGGGATTGACGTCGGCTGTCAGCTCCGGAAGGTCGGAGTAGTTGAAGGGGCTGTAGTAGATGCTGTTGTCCTTCGTGCTGAAGTTGGTGTATTTGTCGAAGGTGGAATAGTCGGTTTGGCGCACCTTCTGGCGTCCTTCCACAAACATGGAGGTCTGCTTTTTGCCTCTGCTTGAGCTCTTTTTCTTCTTGCTTTGGGCCATGGCGTCGGAGCCGCAGGCAACGAGCAGTCCGATGAGTATGAGGCTGACAATTCGTTTCATTTTCATTTTTTTCTTTCCTTTTTGTTCTCTTTAGTACTTCCCTAACGTCAAAACTTGCACTTTATTGTGCCGATGTGTCGTGGTCTTGGTCTGTGTCGCGCAGGGTGCCGTTCTCGCAGATCAGTACGCGGGCGGGGAATTTGTCGATCATCATGAAGTCGTGCGTCGAGATGAGCATGGTGGTGTGTGTCTGGCTGTTGATGTCGAGCAGGAGCTGCATGATTTCCGTCGAGGTGACGGGGTCGAGGTTGCCCGTGGGTTCGTCGGCCAGGATGAGGGCGGGGTTGTTGATCAGCGCGCGTGCAATGCCTACGCGCTGCTGCTCGCCTTCGGAGAGCTGCAGGGGGTAGGAGTAGGCCTTGTCGGCTATGCCCACGGCCATCAGCGTCTTCTCCACCTGGTTGCGTATCTCGTTCTTCTTCTTCCAGCCTGTGGCGCGGAGCACGAACTCCAGGTTGGCATACACATTGCGGTCCTCCAGCAGGCGGAAGTTCTGGAACACGATGCCGATGCGGCGGCGCAGCTGCGGGATGCGGCGGCGCTTGATATTCACCACGTCGATGCCGCACACCTCGGCAAGGCCGCTGTCGATGGGGCGGTCGGCATAGAGGCTGCGCAGCAGCGACGTCTTGCCGGCTCCGCTTTTCCCTATCAGGTAGGCAAACTCGCCTTCCTTCAGGTCGAGGTTCACCCCCGTGAGCAACATTCCGTTCTCATGGCTTATGGTGAGGTTCTCCAGGTGTACAATCTGCTGATTTTTAGTTTCGTTGACGGTATTGTCCATGTGCAATGTGTTATTCTATTGAACTGCAAAAATACGAAAATAAATTGAAACTGTTCAAAATAAATAAAATTTCCATCCCCGATCCGCCGCCTCGGTCCGTGATGAACTTTTCAGGTTTTAAATTTGGCTGCTTTTAAACGATAAAAACAGATTGTTTTGCGATAAAATTTTCTTCGGATATAAATTGCAGTAAATCAGCATGTTTAAGGTATCATCTTCTTCCCATCTTCTTACCTCGTTCTTACCCTCCTCCTGCCATCCTCTTCCTGGGTAGAACATGGTAGGGAGGAGAAGGGTAGGGGGGAGGGGTGTGGTGCGAGCGATACGGCATTGGTTTATATAATTTTGAATACCTTAACTAAAAAAATTTGGCCATGTCGGGCAAGTTGTGTATTTTTGCAGCCCGTTTTTGAACGGCGAATGAATTATTTGAACGGCGAATGAATCGGATTGTACGAATGCTGCGCAGGTCGATTTTGGACGAATTACGCTAATAAAAAAAGTAAGAAAATGAATATTATCATAGCGGGCGACGGCGAGGTGGGGGTTCACCTTGCGCAGTCGCTGACGGAACTGGAACATAACATCACTGTGGTAGACCCTCACTCTGAGTTGCTTAAACGCCTCGAGAGCGAGACCGACCTGCTGACCATCACCGGCGACAGCACGTCGCCGCAGGTGCTCAAGGACGCCAACGTGGCCGACTGCGACCTCTTCCTCTCGGTGTTGCACGACGAGAGCATCAACCTCGTCACCTGCATCCTGGCCAAGAAGCTGAAAGCCAAGAAGACCGTGGCGCGCATCACCAATGCCGAGCTGCTGGCCCCGAAGCACAAGGAGATGTTCCGCGACCTGGGGGTCGACGAGATGGTCTGCCCCGAACGCATCGCCGCCAAGGAGATTACCAACCTGCTGAACAACAGCGTGGCCACGGAGTTCTTCGACTTCAGCGGCGGCCTGCTGACGATGTACGTGCTGAGGCTCGACGCCGGCTCGCCCGTGGTGGGGCACAACGTGAAGGAGCTGACGCAGATGCACCCCGACCTGCAGGTGCGCGTGGTGGCGTTGCTGCGTGGCGGCAACACCATTATCCCCCACAGCGACACCGAGTTCCGCGGCGGCGACCTGGCCTATCTCATCGGCCGCGCCAACCAGCTGGAGGGCATCAACCGGGTGGTGGGCAAGGAGACGGTGAGCATCAAGAACACCATGATTGCCGGTGGCGGCCGCATTGGCCGCTATGCCGCCATGACGCTGCAGGACAAGATGCGCATCACCCTCATCGAGGAGGACCGCCGTCGCGCCGAGGAACTCAGCGCCTTGCTCGACGACACCCTCGTCATCCACGGCGACGCCACCGACATCGAGCTCCTCAAGGAGGAGGGCCTGCAGAATGCCGACGCCTTCATCGGCGTCACCAACTCCAGCGAGACCAACGTGCTCACCTGCCTGCATGCCAAGCGCCTGGGCGTCAAGCGCACCATCGCCTTGGTGGAGAACACCGGCTTCATCGACATCTCGCAGGACATCGGCATCGACACCATCATCAACAAGAAGCTTATCACCGCCAGCTACATAGCGCGTTTCATCGTCAAGGGCGACGCCGTGAGCTCCAAATGGCTTTCGGGAACCAATGCCGAGGTCATCGAGCTCATCGTGGGCAAGTGGTCGCCGGCCACGCGCAAGCCTATCGGCGAGCTTGATATTCCCCACGGAGCCACCATTGGCGGTGTGATTCGTGGTCGCGAAACCATCCTGCCCAGCCGCGAGCTGCAGCTCAAGCAGGGCGACAAGGTGGTGGTCTTCACCCTTCCCAAGGCCATGGCCGCCATGGCGAGGGTGTTCGATTAGTTGCAGAGTTGTAGAGTTATAGAGTTGTAGAGTTATAGAGATTATGGTTTCAGCCCGGTTTGTCAACTACCGTCTTGTGTCGCGCCTTTCGGGCATGCTGCTGCTGGTGATGGCGCTGGCCATGGCAGTGCCGCTGGCGGTGTCGCTCCACCGTGGCGACGGGGCCCAGTACGGATTGTTTCTGTCGGGGCTTGTGTTGACGGCTTTTGGCCTGCTGCTGCGCAATATCGTGGGGCGCAATGCGAGCTATGAACTCCGCGAGCGCGAAAGTTTTTGGATTACGGCTGTGGCCTGGCTTGTGGTGCCGCTGGCAGGGGCCATGCCCTATCTCTTCACCGGCGTGCTTGGCGACTTCTCGGATGCGGCCTTCGAGTCTGTCTCGGGGTTCACCACCACGGGGTCGTCGGTCATCGAGCATCCCGACGGCATTCCGGTCAGTATGCTTGTCTGGCGCTCCATCACGCAGTGGATTGGCGGCCTGGGACTTATCCTCTTCATTGTGGCCATGCTGAAGAGGCTCAACAAGGGGTCGCTCCAGCTCTATTCGGCCGAGTTCAGCGGCACCCAGCAGCGCAAGCTGCATCCTCATATCGCCAAGAGTGTCAGCCGTATGTGGCGAATCTACACGCTCATTACCTTGATACTCGCGGTCCTGCTGATAATGGCGGGCAATGGCATCCTCGACTCCGTCTGTCTGGCGCTGAGCACGGTGTCGACGGGCGGCTTCATGACTACACAGTATGGCCTCAGCGGCTATAGCGAGCTGACGTTGAGCATCTTGACGGTGTTCATGTTCCTCAGCGGCGTCAATGTGGCGCTGCTCTACAACTTCTTCACCTTCCGTTGGCGCCAGCTGAGGCTGAACCACGAGTTTGTGCTCTATGCCGGTATCTTCCTCTTTGCGTCGGCGAGCTGTGCCGTGGCCTTTGTGGCTGTGGGCAACGGCGTCGGCGAGTCGGTGCGTTACGCGCTCTTTCATATCGCTTCCACCATCAGCACCTGCGGCTTCTACACCGCCGAACCTGCGGCGTGGCCTTTCTGGGCTTCGGCAGTGACATTCCTGCTTATCCTCAGCGGCGCCTCGGCCGGTTCGACGGGCGGCGGCATCAAGTTGCGCAGGCTGATGACGTTGGGCATCTATCTTCGCAACTACCTGACGCGCATGGTGCACCCCAATGTGGTTTTTACTGTGAAGATAGACCATCGTGTGGTACCGGGCGAGTATGTGAACAAGATTTTTGGTTTCGTGTTCCTCTATATCTGCTTCATCATCGGGGGGGCGTTTGTGTTGACATTCAGTGGACAGAGCATCGCCGATGCTTTCTGTCTTGCGGCGGCGAATATTTCCAACCTGGGACCCTCGCCGCTGATCAACAGCCTGGGTGCCAACCTCGACTACGCCCTCCTGCCGCCGCTGGCCAAGTGGACCCTCATGGCCCTCATGCTCGCCGGACGACTGGAAATCTTCGCCCTGCTGGCCATTGTCTCACCCTCATACTGGCGCAGAAGATGAAGCGGACCGATATAAAAGCAGTTCTCCGGTTCCTGGGCATCATGCTGATGGCCGAGGGTGGGTTGATGGCGCTGTGCTTGGTGCCGGCGTGGCATTTCGCCGACGGCACCCTGGGGCCCATCGCCATCTGCTCCGCCTTCACGCTCGCCGTGGGCTGCCTGCTGTGGTACCGCCACCAGCGCTACACGCAGATCGACGACCGCCGCGTGAGCTATTTGCTGGTGGTGCTGCTGTGGCTGGTGCTGTCGCTCTTCGCCACGCTGCCCTTCCTCACCACCGGGGCCACGTGGGACTTCACCGAGGCGTGGTTCGAGGCCATGTCGGGCGTCACCTCCACGGGTGCCACGGTATTCCCCGACGTGGCGGCGCTGCCGTCGTCGGTGTTGCTGTGGCGTTCGATGACGCAATGGTTCGGCGGCTTCGGCATCGTGTTGTTGGTCCTCGCGCTGACGCCGCGCCTGGGTATCAACAAGTACTCGCTCTATACGGCCGAGGCCTCGGGCGCCGACAATACGGGCAAGACGGCCGTGCGCACCGTCGTCACCGTGCGCCGCACGCTGGCGGTCTACCTGGCGCTGACGCTGGCGTTCATCGTGGCCCTGTGGGCGAGTGGTATGCAGCTGTGGGATGCTGTCAACCTGACGTTCACCAACATCTCCTCCGGCGGCTTCTCCGTCAATAGCGACAGTATCGCCAGCATCACCCCCCTGCAACAATATATCCTGGCGGCGGCCATGCTGCTCAGCGGCGTGAACTTCACGCTGTTGTACCTCATCTTCACCTTGCGGTGGAAGCAGATAGGACATAAACTCGACCAGCTGCGGTTCTACCTGTTGCTGTGTCTGCTGGCGGTGGCCTTCGTGGTGGCCGCGCTGCATTGGCACAGCGGCTACGGATGGAGCGACGCCCTGCGGTTAGGTACCGTGCAGACCATCAGCGCGCTGACCACTACGGGCAGCGTCGTGGCCGACTGCACGCAATGGTGGACTCCCATGGTGTTCCTGCTGTTGATGTTGTCGGTCTGCGGCGGTATGGCCGGTTCCACCAGCGGCGGCATGAAGGTCATGCGTGTGCTCATCCTCCTGCGCAACGCCCGCAGCATCATGCGCAACCGCCTGCACCCCCGTGTGGTGAACCCCGTGCGCCTGAACGGACGTCCCGTCTCCAGCCATATCATCAACAACGTGATGGTCATCTTCATGGTCTATGGCTTCACGCTGATGCTGGGCGTGATGGTGCTGATGCTCTGTGGCGTGAATGCCACGGAAAGCATCGGCGCCGCCGTGGGCTGCCTCACAGGCTACGGCCCTGGCCTCGGCGCCTCGGGAGGCTTCGGCAGCTATGCCGCTTTCTCGCCTGCCGCCATGTGGTTCTGCTCGCTGCTGATGCTCCTCGGCCGACTGGAGTGCATGACCGTTATCGTCCTCTTCCTGCCCCGGTTCTGGAGGAAATAGGGACTGCGGATGGCCTTGCTTGCCAGCGGCTTTTTTTTCGTCGGCGAATTTTGCGAATTAAGCGAATTTTTGTTGGCGAATTGAGCGAATTGGAAGGATTTAAATGGACTTCTTTATATTGCCTCGAAGAGACGCCCCTAAACAAAAAAACGAGGGCAACGCAAGTCGCGTTGCCCTCGTTGTCAATCGGTATTGTCTTAACTACTTAACTACTAAACTTACTCCGCACGGAAAGCGGCAAGGTCGGCCTCGTTGAAGTGCATCACGTAGTAGGCTTTGGCGCAGACGTTCTCCTCGACCATGCGGGTGTAGACGTTGGCGCTGTCGCTGAAGTGGGCCTTCAGGTCGCCCTCGGCGCGGCTGGCATCCTCAATGAGCAGCAGGGCCATGATGATTTCGGCCGTCATGTCGTAGAGGCGGCGACCCAGGAAGTCGTGCATCTCCTGGTTGTTGGCGTCGTTGACGTATTTGACGCTCTGCTCGTAGAGGTCCACCAGCTTGGCCACGCGCTCCTGCAGGGGGCGCATCTCGGCGCTGACCTCGCGCTGCAGCATGTCGCGCATTACCTGGAGGTAGGTGCCGTTGGTGATGTAGCGGATGGCCGCCACCACCTGCAGCTGCGTCGTACCCTCGTAGATGCTGAAGATACGCGCGTCGCGGTAGAGACGCTGGCTCTTGTACTCCATGATGAAGCCGCTGCCGCCGTGGATGCTGATGGCGTCGTAGGCGTTCTGGCTGGCGTACTCGGAGTTCATACCCTTGGCGATGGGCGTGAAGGCGTCGGCCAGCTTGCTGTACTGCTTCATCTCGGTGCGCTCCTCGGGCGTCAGCTTGCGGTCGCGCTGGATGTCTTCGAGGCACTTGTAGAGGTCCACATAGCGGGCCGTCTGGTAGAGCATCGAACGGCCGGCGTCGAGTTTGGCTTTCATGCGGGAGAGCATGTCGTAGACGGCGGGGAAGTGGATGATCTTCTGGCCGAACTGGGCACGCTCGCGGGCATAGGCGAGACCCTCGTTGTAGGCCTCCTGGCTCAGACCCACGCTCTGGGCGGCGATGCCCAGACGGGCGCCGTTCATCAGGGCCATAACATATTTGATCAGACCCAGCTTGCGGTCGCCGCAAAGCTCGGCTTTGGCGTTCTTGTAGGTCAGCTCGCAGGTGGGCGAGCCGTGGATACCGAGTTTGTGCTCGATGTGGCGCACGTCGACGCCGCCGTTGCGCTTGTCGTAGATGAACATCGACAGGCCGCGGCCGTCCTTCGTGCCCTCCTCGCTGCGGGCGAGGACCAGGTGGATATCCGAGTCACCGTTGGTGATGAAGCGCTTCACGCCGTTCAGACGCCAGCAGTTCTCCTTCTCGTCGAAGGTGGCCTTCAGCATCACACGCTGCAGGTCGCTGCCCGCGTCGGGCTCCGTGAGGTCCATGCTCATGGTCTCGCCGGCGCAGATGCGGGGAATGTATTTCTGGCGCTGCTCCTCGCTGCCGAACTCGTAGAGGGTGTCGATGCAGCTCTGCAGGCTCCAGATGTTCTGGAAACCGGCGTCGGCGGCAGCCACCACTTCGCTCATCATCGAGAACACGGCGTTGGGCAGGTTCAGTCCGCCGTAGCGGCGCGGCATGCTCACGCCGTAGAGGCCGGCCTTGCGCGTCTGCTCCAGGTTCTCCACGGTCTTCGAGGCGTACACCATGCGGTTGTTCTCCAGGTGCGGACCCTCGAGGTCCACGCTCTCGGCGTTCACGGCCAGCGTGTTGGCCGCCACGTCGCCCGTAATCTCGAGCACACGCTTGTAGTTCTCGATGGCGTCCTCGTAGTCCACGGGGGCGTAGTCGATGCCCTTGGCGGCATCTTCAAAACCTTTTTCTCTCAGTTCAACAACTCTCCGCATCTCCGGATGCGAGAGGTGGAATTCCATTTCAGGATGGTCACTATAGTAATTTGCCATAATTATTTGCTGTTCTGACGGTAATACTTAATCATCTTGGGGACAACCTCTTCCACCGTGCCGGTAATCACGTAGTCGGCAATCTTGTTGATGGGGGCGTCGGGGTCGCTGTTGATGCTGATGATGATGCCGCTGTCCTGCATGCCGGCGATGTGCTGGATCTGGCCGCTGATGCCGCAGGCGATGTAGACCTTCGGGTGCACCGTGATGCCCGTCTGGCCAACCTGACCGACGAGGCTGCAGATGTATTCTACACCTGCACCATGTGCCAGTCCT